>JAZUEE010000169.1:0-38909 GCA_045639985.1 Bacteroidales bacterium | reverse complement strand
TCACAGAACGACATGGCTACGATCCGACTTGATGGTCAGGTTTTAAAATGATTAATTCTCCTAAGTGGTCCACTCCTTACGATGTTAAAGGGTATCATTCCCTTGTCAATTATTCCATTCCTTTGCGTAAAACCCCTGATGGTCCTGTTTATGCTATCCTTGGTGCGGAGGTCTCCTTGGATTGGATAGGTGAACTGGTGTCATCAATGAAACCTGATTCTGCTTGTGATATTACTATTATAGGTGCGGACGGAAATTATGTTTGCGAGCCGGACAGCAATCTTATCAATAGTGGAAGCAAAAATTTGATAATCACAAAAGAAATTCCGCGTTTAGGCTGGACGGTGGTGTTCACTTTTCCAATTCGGAAATTATTAAGCAGGGCTCAACCCATGTTATTGATAATGCTCATCATTGGAATTGTCCTCATGGTCGTCCTTCTTTTGAGTATTTTATTCTGCATAAGGTATATTGCGAGACCTTATATAAAACAATATCAAGAAACTACGGAGAGCCGTGCGGTCATGGAGGAGGAATTGCAGATTGCCAGCAATATACAAATGGGAATGTTGCCAAAAGAATGCCCAAATCTGCGAGACTTTTCCATAGATATTCATGCCGTTCTCCATCCCGCAAAACAAGTGGGAGGTGACTTATACGACTTTCTCATTCATGATGACAAACTGTTTTTCTGCATTGGCGACGTAAGTGGCAAAGGCGTGCCCGCTGCACTCTTTATGAGTGAGGTACGAAGCTTATTTCATACTCTCTCGTATCGTTTGAACGATCCGGCGGAAATTGTCCACGGCATCAACCTCACCATGTCTGACGGCAATGAACAATGCATGTTCTGTACATTGTTTATGGGTATTTTGGATTTGCACAGCCGAGTCCTCTCTTTCTGCAACGCAGGTCATAATCTGCCTATCATTCTTTCTGATTCCGGTGCCGACTGGCTCCCCGATGAAAGCGACAGACTTTTAGGCGTATTCCCTGAGTCTAAATACCATACCAAGAGTTTACAACTACACGATAACAACGGATTTTTCCTCTATACGGATGGTGTTACCGAAGCTAAAAATAGAGACGGCAAACTTTGGGGTAATGAGGCCGTCATGTCGGCAATAACTACATTGAAGGACAAAAATTCTTCCCAAGATTTCATTGATGAAATGATGCGGACAATTGCTCTTTTTACCGCAGGAGCCGAACAAAGTGATGATATTACCATGATGTATATTAGAATAAACAGTTAAACACAAAAGAACTACTTATAAAAATCCAATTCTAATCAAAAAGACATTACTCATTAAAAATTTATTTTATGGAGAGTATAAAACATATATTTAAGATAGGGCGCGGGCCCTCCAGTTCGCATACCATGGGCCCTGTTTTTGCGGCTGAAAAATTTATTGCTCTTATTCCTGATGCTGATTATTATGAAGTTACGCTCTTTGGCAGTTTGGCTGCTACGGGGAAAGGACACTTAACGGATAAAGCCATCCTAAATACGTTTGAAGGCAAAAAGTTGGATATCGTTTGGAAACCCGAAGTCTTTCTTCCTGAACATCCAAACGGAATGCAATTTACGGCGTTTTCTGAAAATGGTCAAGAAATTCTATCCAAGAAATATTTCAGTGTAGGTGGCGGCGACATATCTGAAGATGGAAAACGGACAGACGGTTGGAAAATATATGAGTATTCCACCATGAATGATATCTTGGCCCATATCGGAACCCGAAAATTATGGGAATACGTAGCCGATTGTGAAGATAGTGATATTTGGGATTACCTGAAAGAAGTGTGGGATGCTATGAGTAAGAGCATTCAGAATGGTTTGGAGCATGAAAGCACTTTGCCGGGAGGATTGCATTTGCCGCGCAAGGCCTCGAACATGTTTTCCCGCATACAGTCGATGAACGAAGCCATTAAGGCATGCTATATGCCGGCAGTTTTTGCTTTCGCAGCCAGCGAGGAGAATGCCAGTGGCGGTACCATTGTTACAGCTCCCACGTGCGGCTCATGTGGAGTGCTTCCTTCTGTTTTGTATTCCTACAATCAATTTCATGAGCATAATGAGAAAAAAATTCTCCACGCATTAGCCACGGCGGGTTTGATCGGCAATCTTATCAAAAATAATGCTTCCATCAGCGGTGCTGAGGTCGGTTGCCAAGGCGAAATCGGTTCTGCCTGTGCGATGGCTGCCGGTGCCTATTGCCAGCTGATTGGTGGCTCTGCCTCCCAGGTGGAATATGCCGCAGAAATGGGCTTGGAACACCATCTTGGCCTAACCTGTGACCCCATTTGCGGACTGGTCCAGGTGCCCTGCATAGAACGTAATGCTTTTGCCTCCCTGCGCGCACTCGATTCCGCTGCTTTCGCACTGGTTTCTGACGGCAAACATCTTATCAGTTTTGACCGTGTGGTCCAAGTGATGAAAGCCACCGGCCACGACCTGCCCTCCCTCTATAAAGAAACTTCCCAAGGCGGTTTGGCCAAATAAGGGGAATGTTGTTTTTGACTCTTGAACCAGATGCATCATGCAGAAAATCTATTTGTTTAAAAATCCTCAAAATATTACCCGAGAACAATTGAATCAGGACCTATTGCCCGCTTTGCCGGCATGGCGTCGCGAACAAGCATTAAAATTCAAATTTCTACTCGGACAAGTACTCTGTGCCAAAGCTTTTTTGATGCTCAAAGAAGGACTGGAACAAGATTTCAATATTAAAGAATCCGTCACCTTTGATTATTTGGAATACGGTAAACCTATTTTAAAAGAACATCCGAACATCCATTTTAACCTCAGTCATTGCAATAAAGGAATCTTATGTGTTATAGATGATGAAGGACCTGTGGGATGCGATATCGAGATCATTGAACGAGATATCAGTGAAGCCCTTCTGAAAAGATGTTGTTGCTCACGGGAAATAGATTTTATTAGATCAGCACATGATTCTGGTGCAGAGTTTATCCGCCTTTGGACGAAGAAGGAATCGGTGTTGAAATTCACAGGAGAGGGAATCCATGACCAATTGCCAGAACTTCTTTTACAAGAAAGGATCGCGGAAATGAAATTAAAAACCGTTGTGTGTGAACGCGAGGGGTTTGCCTACACGGTATGTTGTGGAAAATAAATTCCGCCGGCGCTTTTTTCACAATGACTAATTCTTTCTCATTTAAACATTGATTTTGTCAGCTGTTGGCTATTATTGGTGTCCTCAAAAAAAAAGTTTTATCGGACACCAATGCGGAATATATTGGTTTCGCCTTTATGCCAACCGTTTCAGCAATTCTATGGTTACTTTCCAAATGTTGTCGGCGGTGTCAAGGTTGACGCGTTCGGAGGTAGAGTGCGGCTCAATGATGAGTGGCCCGATGGAGGCAATCTCCACACCGGGATACTTTTGCACGTAGTAGGCGGCTTCCAAGACGAAGTGCATCGCCACTTTCTTGGGCTCGAAACCGAGCACGTCTTGGAATGTCTGGCATGTGAGCGCCACTAACGGAGAGTCGGCACGTTCCACCCACGCGGGTGTGTCCATCAATAGTTCTACATTTGCAGCATTGTATTTTTGGAAGATGGCGGTAATGTCTTGCCCCAATGCACGCATCTCTTCATTGCTGAAACTACGCGAATGGCAAGAAACCGTAACTTCATCCTCTGTCGTGCAGATACGACCGGCGTTGTTGCTCGTCATTACCGTGCCTGGCATGTCATTGCGCATTTTCAACATGCCGATGGGTAATTCGCAAAACGCGCGCACGATGTCAGCGGCATTGCGCAAATACTGTTTGCATGGCGCAATTTCCTCGTAGTGCATACTGATATTCGCATCCGTAGCCGCAAATTGTTGTTTCAATTGATGATTATACGCATTAACAGCTTCTGATAGTACTTTTTCGTCTTTGGGCTGAATGGCTACTATTACTTCCGCAACGGAAGATATGGATGCGTTGGCTGTGCCACCGTTGATGGCGCAGACCAACATTTTATCAATGCCGAAATTTTGGATAAATCGACATATTTCCTGGTTGGCGTGGCAGCGTCCCTTGTTGATATCGACCCCGGAATGGCCGCCTAAACCACCATCAATGACTATGCGATGGGAATTGTAGCCGTCAGGAACGTTTGCCCAGTCGGCTTTGAAATGGGCAATCTGCAGGTAGGCACCGGCGGCTCCCATCGTAATTTCGTCATACGCCTCAGAGTCCAAGTTGATGACCTTGCGACCGTGAATAAAATCAGAGGCGAGAGCCTCCGCGCCGCTCATTCCATCTTCTTCGTTGGTGGTAGTCAGTACTTCCAATGGACCGTGCACTAAGGTGTCGTCCGCCAAAATGGCGAGCGCCATAGAGAGCCCCAGACCGTTATCAGCGCCCAAAGAGGTGCCTTCGGCCTTCATCCAACGGGTCTCGCTGCCATCAGGATTCTTGGCAGTTTCTGTGTAGGCACGAATCTCGTCGTTCAATGGGTCAAACGGATGTCCGTCGCGTAGATAACCGTCCTGGGCTACGCATACCATGTCCATGTGATTGAGAATGACTACAGGTTCGGCGTTTTCGTGACCAGGAGTTGCGTCCTTTTCAATCACCACGCAGTTTTGTGCGTCACGACGATAGCGAAGGCCGTGTTGTTTTGCAAAATCACAGAGAAAGTCAGCCACGCGTTCTTCATGATGGGATGGGCGCGGCGTATTGTTCAATTGTTTGAAAATGTCGTAAAAAGTAGGTGTTGTCATAATTTTAAATATGCGTAAAAAGATATCGCTGATTCAAAGTAACTTGTGAAAATTGACAATTTAGAGGATCAACAAGATATCGGATGAAATCAATTTGCGAAATTTGAATAAAATTATTTTGCATATAAATCAATAAAGTCGGCTGTTTGGGTAATCTGTTCCGCTGTTGTGATCGTGGGATTGTTGTCTCCAGTTTGGAGTACATTGTATCCGAAACCAGAATGATTACCTCCATTGATGATCAATTCGTGCAAATTTTCAGGGAGGTTGCTTTTGTATTTGTTGTAATTTTCGAGTTTCATCACTCCGTCTTCGCTTCCGTAGATAGAGAGGACTGTCTTCCCACTTTCGGATAAGTCTTTGGTCGAATATGCCGCAAGAAGTATCAGCCCTTCAAAGTTATTGAGGTTTGAGGATAGTGCCATAGCAGCCGATATTCCACCCAAAGAGTGTCCGGCAAGATAGAAATGGGGGATTTCTTTATATTGCTTCCGCAGTTTCACTCCTGCTTTTGTGTCTAATAGGGCAAAGTTTTCAGGCATTCGCATCAGCAGACACAAATATCTCCGCTTTGCCAGTTCGACCATAAGTGGCGCGTATGCCGTATATTCAATATTCCCTCCAGGGTAGAAGGCAATGCCAGCCTTTGGTTTCTCAGGCATAAATTCCACCACTCCTTCGTACAAATAACTGATTGATAGGGTGGGGTTCTCGTCTTGTAGTGTCTGCAATAGTCCGTTAGACACCGAATTGTTATCATCTTTCTTCGAGCATGAAGTAAGACAAAGCATTGTCATAAGGAGAATCAATATTATGCGTTTCATACGTGTTACGATTACTTTTTTTGTAGTTTATACCCAATTCCAAGTCTGATCATACCTAAGTTTCCGTATCCAAATTCCAGATTGCCATATACTTGTTTGCCTGCCGAGATTCCGAATACCGTAATTTGTGAGGCAAAGTAGCAACTGGAGTAAAAACCTCGTTCTCCTGACTGAATTCGGCAGTCTATTCCAGCTCCAAGACCGCTGTACATCTTCACATAAGGCTTTTGGTACCATACGAAGTCTATCATACCCAGCAACATTATGTTGTTGTATTTTTTTACCTGCAATCGTATAGCGCTCAAATATGCGGGGTTTTCGGGCATATTCACATGTGTATATCCTAATGTCGCGCCCACTTCTAACCATGAAGTGACATTGTATGAATATCCTCCAAAGAAAGGTCCGACGCCATTAGAAAATTCATTAGTAAGATAAGGTTTCACTTCTGGCGAATATCCATATCCGAATGTGAAAAAGTGTTTTCCTTGGGCATTAGCCAACACCGTACAAAGAAGCATCAAAACAATAAATACACTTTTCTTAAGCATGTTTATTACATTATAATTTCTTTTCAAGAGTTATTATAAACCTAACACTTGGTTATACAAAGGAAACTTTAGTGTTTTTTTGTGCGGAAAATCCATGTTTGAGACTTTCATCTGAAGTTTTCCTCCGTTCACTTTTAAGTCCTTAATGTCTATAGAGTTGATATATCCGACATCTCCGGTATAGGAGATGCTGCCGAAACGGAACATATAATATCTTTTCACCGGTTCTATCAGATTAATGGTGGACTTTGTCAGAGTAATATTAGGCAGATTCTTTTGCTCCACTTCAGGGCGGGAATTACGAATATCGGTCAGATATCTTGCATCAACCAAATAGTTGCATTTGCTATTGATATTGAAGACGCAATCGTTGAATTTCAGTTCAAAACCAGTATAGGCATTATAACTAGATTCCAACAACACAGGCACGTGGTTGCTAAAGACACATTTGTCGAAAAGTACGGTGCCATAAACAGAGGAAAACTGGTTGTAGAGATTGCTGAATTTGCAATTCTGAATGGTTACATCTTTGCCGTAACAGTGTATGTCATAACGATTTATATCGCAATGGTCAAGAAGTACTTCGTTAATATTGTTTGTGCCGAAAATACCCCAATTGGAACGAGAATTGAGGTACAGAATTTCGGATTTCCATACGTTGTTCATTGAAATTCCGTAACCGTAGTAATCTGTTCTTGAGTAAGTTCCGTTTATTTTCACATGATCAACCTGTACTTTTGCACAATTGTTGATGCGGATAGCGGCATCTGCTGTCAAATTGCTTTCCGGCGTGTTGATGACTACATCACATAACTCTACGTTGTATTGATTTTGAATATCAAAACAATAGGTTTTGTATTTGGAACCTTTGACACGATTGATGGTTATTCCAGAAATAACTTTTACGTCCTCAGTGACAGGGCATATACGCACGTTGGGTTTCGTCTCTTTGGTGTTGTAGGGCATGATAGGTTTGTTAACCGCGATACCATCCACAACATAAAGTAAATCCTTGCGCGTATGGCCATATTCGTGCCCTTGCCGTTTATCTACCCAAAGACGATCATCCTGTAATATCACAAGATGTTGCCCTGTGCGAAGACCTTTTACATTGGTAAAATCCCCGTCATCAATCGTCTTTTTGGGGACAAAAACACTGTCTGTGGGTTGAGTCAAGGAGAACAGATAGAAGTTTTTTTTGTTGTTCTTAACATTGATAACAAGATCATTGAAAATGTTGTATGAAGTCAGCGGAATGGTTTTAGCATCAGCAGGAATTTCAATATTTATTTCCTTGACACCATCGTAGTCAACCTCTACGCCATATTTAACAGCTTCTACATGAGTGTTATACAAAGCATAAAAGCGCTCAATGTCTGTTTTGGCTTCTTCCAAGCCATACATACAAGGAGACACCATATAGTTCTGTCCCTTAATCAAACTTGTTGCCATAAGCATTAATGCTACAATAAAAAGTCTTTTCACAATCTATACAATATTATATAGGTTCCTAAAAACGATTGATACTAAAAAATACTAGTTGTTGATGCCGAATGTTGCACAACCAATTAAACCATTAAAGCCGACCATCCACGATGTCTCTTGGAAGGATGCCCTTGACATCGTAAATCACGCCATCGGGTTTCACCAACGATTGGACATCCATATTCAAAAATTCTTTGTGTGCGACGGCCAAAATCACTGCGTCATACTGTACTTTTTTGACAATATCCACATCATTGACGACATCCACATCATATTCGTGGCGCACGTGCGCGGCATTGGCCCACGGGTCATAAATGGTGATGTTGTTGGTATATTCGGTTAACGTATGATAGATATCCACAATCTTTGTATTGCGAATGTCCGGGCAGTTCTCCTTGAATGTGATACCGAGGATGAGGATTTTGGCATCTTTCACGACCAATCCTTTTTTGTTCATGCACTTGATTGTCTGGTTGGCAACGTACGCGCCCATCCCGTCATTGAGGCGGCGGGCATTGCTCATCACGCGGGGCAGTACGCCATAGACTTGCGCTTTTTGAATCAGATAATACGGGTCCACACTGATGCAGTGGCCGCCTACAAGACCAGGGCTCAGCTTGATGAAGTTCCATTTGCTGGAAGCGGCTTCGATAACGTCGTGAGTATCAATACCCATAGCATTGAAAATCTTGGCCAACTCGTTCATAAAGGCGATATTCACGTCGCGTTGGGAGTTTTCGATAATCTTGGAGGCCTCTGCCACTTTAATGCTCGGTGCCTTGTGCGTGCCGTTTACGAGCACGGAATTATATACGCCATCTACGTAATCCGCGATTTCGGGAGTGGAACCGGAAGTTACCTTTTTGATTTTCTCAACCGTATGTGTTTTGTCTCCGGGGTTGATACGTTCCGGACTGTAACCGGCATAGAAATCGACGTTGAATTTCAATCCGCTGACACGCTCCACGACGGGTAGGCACTCTTCTTCCGTAACACCGGGATAGACTGTGGATTCATACACTACAACATCGCCTTTGGAGATGACCTTGCCTACGGTTTCGCTGGCGCCCCAAAGTGGCTTCAAGTCTGGGCGGTTGTTTTCATCTACTGGTGTAGGCACGGCTACTACGTAAAAATTGCAGTCACGCACCTCATCCAAGTTGGTGGTACATTTGAACCCGTGTACGTTGATGGCTTCTTGCAAGAGTTCATCCGACACTTCCAATGTGGCATCGTGGCCCGTCATCAAGGCATCCACGCGGGATTGATTCATATCAAAACCAATGGTCGGATATTTGGTGGAAAATAGGCGTGCCAATGGCAAACCTACGTATCCAAGTCCTATTACACAAATTTTAGTTTCTTTCATATAGCTTATTTTTTAGACTCAAGTTATAATTTAATATGACTGCGTAGCACATTATCGCATTATCACATTACCGCATTACCGCATTATTCCTCGTACCCGTTGGGGTTGTTTTTTTGCCAGTTCCAGGCGTCGCGGCACATATCTTCAATATCGTATTGGGCGGTCCATCCGAGTTCGTCAGCGGCTTTGGCAGGATCGGAGTAGCAGGTGGCGATATCGCCGGCGCGGCGCGGTTTGATGCTGTAGGGTACGGGCATTCCAGTGCTCTTCACAAAAGCCTTCACCACGTCTAATACGGAGTAGCCGTGGCCGGTGCCGAGATTGTAGATAGCCAGTCCGCACTGGCGCTCGATAGCCACCAACGCGCTGACGTGGCCCTTTGCCAAATCCACGACGTGAATATAATCGCGCACACCCGTGCCATCGGGCGTGTCATAGTCGTTGCCGAAAACCCCTAATTCCGCACGTTTGCCCACAGCTACTTGGGTGATGTATGGCATTAGATTGTTGGGAATGCCGTTAGGATTCTCTCCGATTCTGCCGGATGGGTGCGCCCCGATGGGGTTGAAATAGCGCAATAATACGATGTTCCACGCAGGGTCTGCTTTCTGCATGTCCATCATGATTTCTTCCAACATGCTTTTCGTCTGACCGTAGGGATTTGTGCAATGTCCTTTCGGGCAAGTTTCCGTAATCGGAATGATTTCGGGGTCGCCATACACGGTTGCCGAAGAGGAAAAAATGAGGTTACGGCAGTCGTGGCGACGCAGTTCGTCCAACAGCACTAATGTGCCGGAGATGTTGTTGTCATAGTACTCCCACGGTTTGGCCACCGACTCGCCCACGGCTTTCAAGCCGGCGAAGTGGATACATGCGTCGAAGTGATACTGGTCGAGCACTTTGGACAAAGCCGCGCGGTCGCGGATATCAACTTTGTAGAACGGAACCTCGTGGCCCGTCAGTTCAGCTACACGTTTAAGTGCCAGTTCGTTGGAGTTGGATAGGTTATCCACTACAACAGCTTGGTGTCCTGCGTTGTAAAGTTCTACTAAAGTATGTGTGCCAATGAAGCCGGCACCGCCTGTTACAAATATCAGCATATCGTGTGTTTTTATTTTAGTCTTGTATCTGGACGTTGGAGTGCCGTCCTAATAATTTCTTCCGTCATTTCTCCAAATGCGGGCCCGTGCGCTGTCTGACTGAGATCGGGAGCGCGGTTCCATTCTATCATTATCGGCTCACCCGACTCGTCGATGCCGAAATCCCAGCCCACGAGGTTGAAATACGGCAGGCGGAGGTGCATTTCGCGCACGACGGCCAAGGCCTTTTCGAAAGATGGGATTTGGAAACCTTTGAGTACGGTGCCGTTGTCGGTGGTCATGATTTTTTTCTCGCTTGGCGTGCCGTACGCACATTCGAGAATAGTGCCATTGTCCAATTGGATATCCGCATTGATACCGCCGGCGGTCTCATTATCCACGCTCTTGCCCAGACGTCCGATGCGTACCACCGCATAAAGAATGTGTACCTCATTATCTTGACGATAGGACAAAATGCGCAATGTGTTCAGCGAAGTCGGGTTCAAACGGGCCATGTCGACGTGCTGGTTCACTTTCTCCTGCACGATGAAGTTCTTTCCATAGCTTTTGAAAAGCTCTTCAACCGATTGGTCCATGTCGGTTTGGCCATTGGCGGATGTGAACACGTGGACACCCTCGCCCCACATTCCCTCCATTGTGGGCTTCACCACCGCACCGGCCAAATTCTGACAGCGTGCCATGGCCTCTTCCTTCGTTATCGCAGAATGGTCATCGTAAAAATAGCCATTCATATTCTTCACAATGGTTTTGGGACGATTCAAATCCGGGAAATAAATATCATACACCCCTTTGTCCACGTATGCGTGGCGTAACTGGAAATTGTTGAGTCGGTAAATGATTTCCTTGTGATAAAAGCTGGTTGGAATATATTGTGCCGAGAATTGTCCGTTACGAGAATAGAAATATTCATGCCAATAGGTTGGAACGGTATGCCCGACCAATGGTTGATAAAAATTTTGTATTTCCTTTTTCTGTTCGGCAGAAAGCGGTTTGCGGTCACATTGTTTGAGTTTCCCGCAAATATTGGCAATGTCAGCTTTTTCTCGTTGCTTTATCGAATATTTATGATATAGAGATTGGAACATGATAGATATCGGGTTATGAATTATTTTGTGAAGTGGTCGGTTTCTGTGTGATTTACTATTTTTTGAAGTTTCTTTTCTGTGAGTCGTTGTTCAAGTCGGCCCATTACGGGTTTGCCGAACGGCCGCCAAGCCAAATAGCAGTCGCGAATTTCGTTTCGCCAACCGCGGCGGATGAAATACTGTCCTGTGCGGTCCCACATATCGTTGACCTCTATGACGACAGGGCCTTCGTCGGTGATGGCAATATCCCAGCCGGCGACTTTGCAATAAGGGAAGGCCTGTTGGAAGCGGACCACCTCATCCTTAATCTGCTGCCAGTTGTCAATGACCACGCCATTGAGCTGGGCACCGCTGTCCGGATGGCAGTCAATGTCGGTAATATGTCGCCAACCATCGTATCGGATAGCATACTGCACGGTGCCAGTTTCAACATCGACACAAACGTCAACGTTGCCTCCGCCACCAGCGTTATCCACACATTTGCCTGCGCGACCGATTTTGATGAAAGTGGCAATCACACGCGCGGTTCCGTCTGGATAAAGTGCTGTCATAAAACGCACGGTGTTCACCGATGACGGGTTGAATGCTGCAAATTGCTTTGTTTGTCGGATAAGACCTTCAAACAGCAGCGGTTGGTGACCGAGCACTTCTGAAAGTTTGAGCTGCTGTCCGTCATAGCGTTCCAGTATGGCATCGCCATCGCTGAAAGTAATGTTGCGAATGACCCACACATTGTCGCCGTGCGAGCTTTCAGTCGTTTTGATGACGCACTCCGTTACCTGCTTGGCTTGCAATATACGGCAGACGCCGGTCAGGTCGTTCGCGATTTCAGCACTGGCAGCCACTTTGCCCTCGGGCTGATAGTAGCAATACAGCGGCGACTTACGGACACCCGTGTTTTCAAGCATCTTATGGGCCATAAATTTGTTGCGTGCCAAAATATAGTATTTCTTCGGATTGAGCCAATCAAGATAGAAACGCTGTTCGTTCTCTCCCAAAAAATCCAGACGGAAATATTCTGTACGTTTCTCAAATTCAAACTGATAATATTCGTTCATATTCAACCCCTTGCGACGATAAAGTTTTAAGTAGTCGAACAAAACGTGCAACTTATGCTTGGTCGGATACTTAGCCGTCCAAACGAGCAAATGGTATATGAAAGCAATATGTTTGCGCATTATCTTAAAATCTATTAAAGGTGTGTTCGAATATATCCAAACTGTTCATCCAATTCCTTCTGTGTTTTATCGTCCCAGATACGCTGGATGCCAGAAACTTTGAGCGTGGCGGGACTTCCGGCAATGAGACTATAGGGTGGATTATCGGAGAAATCTTTGTTGACCAAACTGTTAGATGCAATGATGGTCTCGTTGGGAACTACAGCGCCTTTAGAAATGGTGGAACGATTCCCAATCCAGATGTTGCTCTCCAAGAGAATGGGTTTGGTAAGCGGGGCGACATAGCCGTCTTTGTTAAGGTTCTTGGTATAATGGAAACTGCTGTCGATAATCTGTACGTCCCAGGCCATGCGCACATTGTCACCGATGGTGATTTTGTCAAAGCAGAAAACCTTGAAATTGGAGCCGCAGTATGTACCGCCTGTGCCGAAGGAAAGCGTAGCGTTGTCGGTCACCAGCAAGTAGGAACCAAACGCGAACTTCATAGGGCCACCGAAAACGAGCGTGCCGTTTACTGTCCAAATAGTGCGCTGTACTGTTGTAGTGACGTAAGATGACTTTTTTCCGATAATAATCATCTCCGCGCGCGCGGGTTGTTTGAGTATGATGCGGCCTTTATGTTCCCGCAATGTAAATCGACCATATACGAAAATCGGAAGCCGTATGGCCTGTTTCCATGGCAGCAAACAGAAATTTACCATCAATGTCTTAATGATGTTGGTGCGGAGGAAACGGAATAACAAGGAAATATATGACATAATGGATTATCGTTTAATTTTATTAAGTAGAATTTCACGGTACGTTTGATAGCCATCAAGTTTCAAGATGACGGAGAATAACCAATATAGTCCTGCGTAGATGGCTGCCTGGATAAACATCAGAATATATTCGTGAACAGGTATCAAAGTTCCTAAATAATATACGGCAACAGCCAACAAAGCTGCCAACAGATAGCAGATTCCAACATCCTTAATCTGCGCCCAGATGCCGTAGTTGATTAGTCGTTTATTTACGATAGCATTGATAATAACGCAAATATAGCCCACAGAAGTAACGCCCCACAAAAGTCCCATAATTCCAAACTGAACGCCGAAGAAAATCAATCCAATGCCAATCAATCGTTTTGCCAATTGGACGAAAAAGTAAATTTTACTTTTGCCCAAAGATTTTATTACGTTAGTATTCAAAGTGTTGAGTGTATAAACCATACTGGATATACAAAGGATTTGGAAATAAGGCACGGAAGGTTCCCAATTTTTCCCATACAGGAATGTAATGATGGGATGGGCAATCACAATCATCAGGGCCATCATCGGGAAATTCAGGTAGGTAATGGCTTTGATATTTTTACGCACACCTACAAGTAGCCGTTCTTTATCATCCTGTAATGCGGCGAAGACGGGAAAGGAAACCTGATTTACAATTTGAGACAAGGAGTCAGTCGGCATTGCCTCTAATTTCTTTGCTTGATTATAGTATCCGAGGTCATCTGGAGAATATAATCGACCGATGATAAGACTTTGGAGGTTGGTATATACGGTTTCCACCAGTGAGGATAGCGCCATCAATCCGCCGAAGGCGAACAATTCTTTCAGCGACTGCATACTGAACTCCCATGTTGGCCGCCAGCTGCTCATCTTCCAAAGGAGGAGGACTCCGGCCAGGCTGGTCACGATTTGGGAAGCCACCAAGCTCCAGACGCCAAAGCCCAACAAAGCCATAATGATGGCGACCACCGCGCCAACAAGGGCGGCGACAATGTTTCGGACTGAAAGTTCCTTGAAGCGCAATTGTTTCTGCAATTGGCTGGATTGTACCATTGAGAAGGCTTGGATGATCAGGGAAATACTCTGTACGCGGAGCACCGCGCTCAGCTCCGGCATAGCGTAATAACGTGCGATGGCGGGGCTGCAGAAATAGAGTACGCCGTAAAAAAAGATGGAAGATACAAGGTTCCAGTAGAAGACGGAAGTATAGTCAATGTGCTGGGGATCTTTTTTCTGAACGAGCGCCGCGCCAAAACCTCCCGTCACAAAGATGGTTGATATGGCGATGAAAACCTGCAACATAGCAATGCAGCCAAAGTCGTGCGGCAACAGCAAACGAGCCAACACGAGGTTGGAGAGGAATGCAAGTCCCGACGTGCCAAACTTGCCGACACTCGTCCAAAGCATTCCCGAGATGGTTTTCTCTTTCAATTCAGAACCTGCCATATCAAACAGTTATTCTTTATCACTACAAAATGGCCGCACGAATATCATCCACACTTACCGTGTCTTTTTGAAGAAGATACTGAATGGTGCGGGCATTTTGACGTAAGTCTTTATTTAATAATGCGGAAGACAACGACATAATGGCTTCCTGCACGGAGGTATCTACCCCGACAATTTTTCCGATGGAAATAAACAAGCCCAAGCCCATCGGGACATCCTCGTTCAGATAACGATGGTTGATAAAGGATGGTCCCTTGTTGGAAGAATCGGCAAAGGAACGGAACACTGTCATCGCGTCAATATTGAGATTTTCCTCGTTACGCCATTTGGCTGCTTCGAAGTAATCGAGCGGTTCGCACCCGAACTCCTGCAAAATCAGATTCTTTTGTTTGTCGAATGCCTTGATGACATTGATGACCGAATCGGTAAACGCCTCTTTGTACATCCAAAACTCGCCTTTGCTGTGTTCAATGCGAGAAGCGGAAAACAGAATGCCTATCGGATGTACAATCATATTGGGATTGTGCAAGGCAGACTCCAAGATGTGGCGTCTGGAATATTTCGTATTGGCAAAGCATTTGGACATCAGGCCCACCACGTAATCTGTTTTGGCGGTTGGCAGCACCGAAATAGCATTTCTCGGATTATAGAAAGTGATGCGCACATACATCGAATCCACAATGCGGCCGTTGTAGGCCGTTGTCTCCCATTCGCTGTAAATCACATCTTTATGGATATATTTCTTGAAAATGAAGCTGCCCATATAACCCGGCACAAGGATGATGATCTGGCCGTCGCGCACGTACGGGGCTATTTTCTGCGCCACAAAGTCGTGCTGCGACGTTGTGGTCATCACCATGATGACATCGGCAAAGGTGATGGCCTTCTCCACATCGCGTGTGATGAACGCCGGACGTACAAAAAAGCGATTGCCGCCATTGGTTTCGTCCTTGACATTGTAACCGCCTTCCTGACTGATGACGTTGAAAAACTCGTCATTGAAGGTGTTGGAAGTTTTAAGTATGCCGACTTCCATTTTGTTTTCTAACAATTTGGCTGCGTGAATCAGTCCTGAGTTGCCACAGCCGACGATGGTGATTTTCATATTGGGTTTTATATAAGATTTTTCAATAACAAACTATTTTACCGGTTTGTCGCTTCGTTCGCCCACCCATTTCCAGATTTGTTTGCGAACCTGGTCGATGAGGATGGCGGCGACAAATATGGCTATAATAAAGGTCGCGATGAGCAGAACGCACACGGGACCGTTGTAGTCAGCATACAATTTAGCAATAGAAGACGCATAGACGGGGCGTCCGAAATAGGGATTCTGCTGAATCAGGAACACCGCGAAGCAGGAGCCTGCCACCCAGTTTACAAAGCGGTTCTGAAAATCCAATTTGCTGAAATAGAGGAGCAGATACAGGGCTTCTGCAATGATGATGGGGCTTGTCAGTCGGAATACCACGTCAATACTGTTTTCGGAGGCACCGAAACGCAGCATTACGAAGCTGGTCACCGTGACAAGCAGCACGACACCCCAGTAGATGAGCATATCATATTTGCGCGGCAGCGTGAACGGGCGGGCGGGGTATAGCCGCACGTAACGGGCCAACAGGTACAGTCCAAAGAAAGAAATCACGGAATAGCCGCGTTCAAACCACGCTGCTCCTTTGGTCAACCAACCGTAGATAGACTGGAATATGAAAAAGGCGATGAGCATCCAGCGGAACTGTTTCTCAGAAGCCGCTTCCACAAAGGCGTTTAGCACGGGCGCAAAAATCATTAAGCAGAGGTATGCCTTGATAAACCAGAAGGAATTGACAAAGAGCAGCACATTCTGTATGGATTTCCAATCGAAAGTTGCATGCCCTGTTATGAGCATCACTGCATAGATAACAAGTGAATAGAATAGGCATTGGAACAGGAAGTTAACCACACTTTTGACTTTTGTCCGAATGCCGAACCATCCCGATATTAGCACGAATACGAGTACGGCAATCACGGAGACGGCTTGAAAGAAAATGCGCGTGAAGGTGGCTACGGGCACGGTGCTTGCCTCTGTGGGTGTGGGTACACCTAACGAGAAGAAACCCGCGTGCACGATGAGTACGAGAAACATCGCTACAATCCGTAGTAATTCAATGTTCGATTTGCGCATTGGTTGGTCTTTTTTCAAAGGATGCTGCCAACTTCACTACGTTTTCCAGTTTTTTTACCGCATCCTCTGATGTTAATAATTAATCTCTTTTGAAAATATCTCTCGTATAGACTTTTTCGGCGACATCGTCAAGGCAGGAATCATAACGATTGGCGATAATGGCCTGGCAAGATTTTTTAAATTCATTGAGGTCGTTTATCACTTTGCTGCCAAAGAATGTCGTACCATTTTCCAAAGTAGGTTCGTAAATGATAACGGTGGCGCCTTTGGCCTTAATTCTCTTCATTACGCCTTGGATGGAACTTTGGCGGAAATTGTCGCTGTTGCTCTTCATCGTTAGACGGAAAACGCCGATGACACACTGTTTTTCGGACTGAGCATCGTAATCTCCACGATTGTAGTAATCGTAATAACCGGCCATTTTCAGCACTTGGTCGGCGATGAAGTCCTTGCGTGTGCGATTGCTGTCAACGATAGCACGAATCAAATCCTCGGGGACGTCGGCATAGTTGGCCAGCAATTGTTTGGTGTCTTTGGGCAGGCAGTAGCCACCGTAACCGAAAGAAGGATTGTTGTATTGCGTGCCAATACGCGGGTCCAAGCAGACTCCGTCAATGATATGCTGTGTGTTAAGTCCTTTTATTTCGGCATACGTATCCAGTTCATTGAAATAGGACACGCGGAGTGCGAGATAGGTATTGGCAAAAAGTTTCACGGCTTCTGCCTCTGTGGAGCCCATGTAGAGAATGGGAACGTCCTGTTTGATGGCGCCGGCGTGAATCATCTCGGCAAAAGTATGTGCTGCCTTCTCCAAACGGGCATCCTCTTGATCATAACCGACAATGATGCGGCTGGGGTAGAGATGGTCATACAGGGCTTTGCTCTCACGCAAAAATTCAGGTGCGAAGATGATGTTCTTCGTGTCGTATTTCTTTCTGACGGATTCTGTGAAGCCCACGGGAATCGTTGATTTGATGACCATAATGGCCTCGGGGTTGCTCTCCTTCACCAGTTTGATGACGCTTTCCACAGCGGAAGTGTCAAAAAAGTTCTTGACACTGTCGTAGTTTGTGGGAGCCGCAATAACCACAAAATCGGCCTGGCGATAAGCGGCAGCCGCATCCAACGTGGCGTGCAAGTCCAACGGTTTGTTGAGTAGATAATCCTCAATGTAGTCGTCTTGGATGGGTGATTTTTTGTTGTTGATGAGTTCCACCTTTTCAGGAACAATATCCACAGCTTCCACGTGGTTGTGCTGTGAGAGCAATGTTGCGATAGAGAGGCCGACGTAACCGGTGCCGGCGACAGCGATATTCATAGTGTTGAGATTAAGAGGTTATCTTTTTTCTAATAACTGCATTAAATACTGACCGTATTGGTTTTTGAGCATCGGTTTGGCGATTTCGCGAAGGCGCTCGTCGGTAATCCAACCTTTGTCGTATGCAATGCCTTCCAAGCAGGCAATTTTCAGTCCCTGGCGTTTTTCAATAGTTTCCACGAAATTGGTGGCCTCGGTCAGCGAGTCATGTGTGCCGGTGTCAAGCCAGGCAAAACCACGTCCGAGCAATTGAACCTTTAGTTCGCCGTCTTTCAGAAATTCCTGATTCACCGTAGTGATTTCCAACTCGCCACGGGCAGAAGGTTTGATGTGTTTGGCTACTTCCACCACTTTATTGGGGTAGAAATAGAGGCCTACCACGGCATAATTGCTTTTGGGTTGGGCGGGTTTTTCTTCAATAGAAAGGCAGTTGCCCTCTTCGTCAAACTCAGCCACGCCGTAGCGCTCGGGGTCTTTTACCCAATAGCCGAAAACGGTGGCTTTGTTATCCTGTTCTGCGGCTTTTACTGCATCCAACAACTTTCCAGTGAAATGGCTGCCATAGAAGATGTTGTCACCTAATACGAGGCAGGCACAGTCGTCGCCGATAAATTCCTCACCGATGATGAAGGCTTGGGCCAATCCATCGGGAGAGGGTTGTTCGGCATATTGGAATTTCACGCCGTAGTCGCTACCGTCACCCAACAAGCGTTTGAAACCAGGGAGGTCTTGTGGAGTGGAAATGATGAGAATATCGCGAATGCCGGCCAACATCAATACGGAAATCGGGTAATAAACCATCGGTTTGTCGTAAATGGGCAGCATTTGTTTGCTGACACCTTTGGTGATAGGATACAATCTTGTGCCGGAACCACCAGCGAGTACAATACCTTTCATGTTTATATTTTATTGATTATTAATAAAATACGAAAAAGGATGCGTTTTGCGGCATCCTTTTTCGTTCTATTGTAAACGTAAACGATTAAAGTTTAACAGTTTTATCCATACTGCAGATGAGGTCAACGACTTTGTTGGAGTAACCGATTTCGTTGTCATACCACGAAACGAGTTTAACAAAGTGTTCGTTGAGCATAATACCGGCATTGGCATCGAAAACGGATGTTCTCTTTTCGTTGATGAAGTCAGAAGAAACCACTGCATCTTCTGTATAGCCGAGAATACCTTTGAGTTCGTTTTCAGAAGCTTTCTTGATAGCATTTTTGATGTCTTCGTAAGTAGCAGCTTTTTCGATTTTGCAGGTAAGGTCAACGACGGAAACGTCAGCGGTGGGAACACGGAGAGACATACCTGTAAGTTTGCCTTGGAGAGAAGGGATAACTTTACCAACGGCTTTAGCAGCACCTGTAGAGGAAGGAATGATGTTGCCTAAGATAGAACGGCCACCGCGCCAGTCTTTTTTGGAAGGGCCGTCAACTGTCTTTTGGGTTGCAGTTGCAGCGTGTACGGTTGTCATCAAGCCTTCAACGAGACCGAAGTTATCGTTGATAACCTTTGCCAACGGAGCGAGACAGTTGGTTGTACAGGATGCGTTTGAAACGATTTGTTGTCCAGCATATTCGTGGTTGTTAACACCCATTACGAACATCGGAGTGTCGTCTTTGGAAGGAGCAGACATGACAACTCTTTTAGCACCAGCTGTCAAGTGTGCGGAAGCGAGTTCTTTGGTTAAGAAGAGGCCGGTGGATTCAACCACGTAGTCAGCGCCTACTTCGTTCCATTTCAAGTTTGCGGGATCTTTTTCTGCGGTGACGCGGATTTTGTTACCGTTAACAACGAGCATACCGTCTTCAACTTCCACAGTACCTTCGAATTTGCCGTGTACTGTATCATACTTCAACATATAAGCCATATAGTCAACATCCAAAAGGTCGTTGATGGCGACAACTTGAACGTTATCTCTTTCTGTTGTAGCTCTGAACACTAATCTACCGATTCTACCGAATCCGTTAATACCGATTTTAATTTTTTCCATAATTGATTTATTTTTAGTTTGTTATTGAACTTTGCAAAAAAGCGTGCAAAGATACAATTTTATTGGGACAAAGACAAAAAATTTTGGAGAATCTTTTGTCCTTCATCCAACCGATTGAGTCAAAAAGACGACATCACATACTTACCTGTTTATATGGCTTGCTGCTTATAAGTTGGAAAATTTCTCCTCTACTTTTCGCTGTCCTGCCTCTATTTCAAATAGTCGATTTCGGATATGGTTTAATTGTTCCACGGTCAGCTTCTTGAAATCAGTGTTGAAGTAGGGGTGTTGTTCATTCGGTAACCACGTTGCGAGGTTTTGATTCAACGCTTCTTCATCCGATAGGGTGTTGTCTTTGTGTTTCTGACGTAGGTATTGCAAGATGCGCAAACCATCGGCCTTTTCGTGAAAAGCATGGACGAAATGTGCGTAGTCTTTCACGTTTTTGCGAATGTTCTGCCATAAATGGCCGTCATTAAACTGCTTTTGTAAGAATTCCAAGAACTCCGTTTGTATGTCTTGTTTATAAAGTTGCGGCAGCAATTCGTATGTCTGTGCGATGCTGCTGAAAAGTTGATGATGGTAGATGGGGTAACTATTCCATTCGCCTTGCGAACCCTTGATAAGTGCGGGACCTGTGCCAAAAAACACGCGGTCAGAGAATCGCGCGGCGGGATAGACCATTTCTTCATTGTAGTTACTGATAGGCGCCATTTTGCGGAGTTTTTGCATCAAATAGAAGTCTTCTCCGCTTTTTACGGGCGTGATGCCTCCGATTTTGCGTAACGCACCGGCACGCATTACTATTGCCGACCCGATGGCAGTGAAACTGTATGGGCTGCCAATCCGATAGAGGTTGATGGCATAATTGCGCATGTAGAATTCGTACCGTAAAATGGCGCGGTCCTGCAATTCGTTGCTGGTGAGCGGGTGATAGTACGGCACCGAGATGGCCGGAATGTGTGGGTGTGTGGACATATTATCAGCCACTGACTGTATGTAGTGAGGTCGCACGCGCGTGTCTGCGTCCAAGCTGATAATGATATCTTCGGGGGCGGCAAACGCGAGGATATGGTCGAAAAGTGTTTTGCGCGCCCATCCGACACCGAACTTTTTGCCTTGCCATCCTTTGCCTTGAGAGGCGCGGTCAATTATGTGGAGTGACAATCCTTCAAAAGATTTCAATAGCTCCAACAGCTGTTGGTTGCTTTCACATATTGTGCGTTTTTCAGGATTTGTCCAATATTCTTCCGGCTGGTTCACGCACACATAGACATCAAAAGGGACATGGCTATCTTGTTGGACCAAGTCCTGTAGCGTGAAAGGCAGGTCTTCAAGCTCATTCATGGCCGGAATGGCCACGTATATTTTGCCAGAGACCATTACTTGACTTTTATGGTCACTTCACGCGTCTTGATGGCATCATCACGGTTGGAGCGTGCATATACGAACTTCAAAGTTTCTGTGCCTTTTTTCTTGGCTTCAAATTTCCAGTGGCGTGTGGAGGAGGCTCCCACCATTCCGACAGGTGCCGTGCTGGTGTAATGTTCGCCAATGGAGTCCACGACTGTGATTTCATTGCTGTTCACCCATTGCCACCAATATCCTGTGGAGGCATTTGTGATAAATTGAATTTCACAGGGTTGCCCAACTTTCAAAGTTACTTCATTGGTGTTTTTATCCAAAACCACCATTTCCTTTGTTGAGGCACATTTCTTTTCGGAAGCACAACTTGCCATAAGTACAAGTAATAAGTTGATATAAAATAACTTCTTCATAATCAATAGTTGTTATAAATTATTGCAACATATTAGTCAAGTATTCGTAATCGGCTACAGAGAGCTGCTCGGCACGTTTTGTGAATATTGGATCATTAGCCACTACTTTTAGTGGGAAAGGCAATGTCTGCAATGCATTCCGTAGTGTTTTACGACGATAGTTAAAGGCGGTTTTGACGATTAATTTGAACTTTTCTTCGTCACAATTGAGCTTCTTATCGAAATTGCGGGTTACCCGCACTACGGCAGATTTGACTTTTGGAGGAGGAAGAAACTCGTTCTCGGATACGGTAAAGAGGTATTCTGTGTCGTAAAATGCTTGCAATAACACGCTTACGATGCCATATTGTTTTTTTCCTGCGGCAGCAGTGATGCGTTCGCCCACTTCTTTTTGGAACATGCCGACCAATTCCACGGCTTGGTCTTTGTAATCCAACATCCTGAATAAAATCTGGGAGGAAATATTGTAAGGGAAATTACCCACAATGACGAATTTGTCAGGATAGCGGGCTGTCAAATCCAGTTTGAGAAAATCACCTGCAATCAAGTTTTCTCCTAATTGTGGGAAATGTTTTTGCAGATAGTCAACAGATTCTTCATCCAATTCTATAACGGAAAACGAAGCGAACGGCTGTTGTAGAAGAAATTGCGTCAGGACACCCATGCCGGGGCCAATTTCGAGCACGTGGGCATTGGGTGTGCGAACAGCTTCCGCAATATTGCGGGCTATTTCTTCATTTTTGAGAAAATGCTGTCCTAACCTTTTTTTCGCGCGTACTTCCATAAGTTGTTATTCAATATTGTCGCCACGCAGTGCCCGGAAATGTTTGCGGGCATCTACAACATACAGACTGCCGCTGAAATCACGCAATATTTTCTGATAATATTCCATGGCTTTGGAAACATCCTTCAGATAATATTCGTACAGCTCGGCTAAGCGAAAGATCGCGTCGTCGGCCAAAAGCTCGGAGCCGTGGTTTTGTTCTATATTTTTTAATAGAGCTTCGGCTCCTAAGTAGTCTTTGCGTTTGATGAGAATCAGCGCTTTCTGGTAAAGAGCATCATCAACCAGTGAACCTAATGGAGAAAGTGTAATCACGGAATCCAACATGACCAATGCTTGGTCGTCTTTGTTTTGAAAAATCAAAAAGTCGGCTTGTGCATATTTTTGAAGTGGAAGATTGACAGACTGTTTTTGAAACAGCAAATAGGTGGTGTCTTCGTCCTCTTCGTCTTCATCTTCTTCAAGATTGTCGGAAATCAGGAAGGAAAAGTAGATGGCATCGTTGGCAATAAGCTTGGTAGTGGCCGCTGACAGCACATCTAACTGGCTTTTTGCCCAGTCAAATTCACCAATGTAGAAAGAGAGTTTGGCGTTTTTGAATTTGGCTTCGTTGCCGATTTCATCATTGGGCATGTCTTTGTCAATTTGGGAATAATTAAGGGACGCATCCCAAATATTCCCCATATATAGTTGAACATCAGCCAAATCAAGTTTGTACAGATTCTTTTCTTTGGCATCTCGAGTGGCATTGCTCATTGCCTGTGAAAGTACAGAAACGGCTTCATCCGGTTTGTTGACATAGAAAGCTAACAAATGGGCATATTTCCGTATCCAATCAGTAGTTCCGGAATGAAGGCCGTTTTCATCCAAAACCTTTTTGAAGTCACGTTCCAAATTGATGGCATCCACCATTTTGATAGGAGATGATTCTACTAATTGTTGGTAACGGACATCCAAAATTTTCATTTGGGCTTGTACATAGTTGTGTACGTCTTCCCCTTTGTTTAGGATGTATTCCAGAGCTTCTATGGCCGTATTGAAATCATGGTTTTCAGCAGCCACGCAGGCCAATTCGTACGTGCGAATACCTTCGATTTTCAGTCGTTTGTCGATGGCTTTTGCCAGCACCAACGCCTCGCCATATTCCTTATGTAATTGGTTTACCCAGTATAGCAGTGTCAGGTAATTGATGTTGGAAGGATTTTTTTGAGAATATTTCTGTAAGGTCGTCTTTACGGTGTTGTATTTCTGATTGTCCTCGTCATCTAATAACAGATTTTGAATGCCTGTCTGGGCTTGTTCCAAATAGGTATTATCTTCATCTTTAACCAATGAAAGGACTTCTTCAATGATTTTTTCCGTTTGATTTAAATGCTGATATAGGGCAATTAATTCTTTGGATAAAAGTTTATCATTGTTCAAAAGTCGGCGGCCTTTTTGGATGACTTCAATGGCATAATCGTACTTTCCTTTGGAATAAAAGGCGCTATAGAGTTCTTGAACGGAGAACTCTTTGGCGGGGAGGTTCTTCAATAAATCCTGATATATTTTCTCGGCTTTCTGCCCATTCCCGGAACGTTCGTAAGCATATCCCTGATCAACCTTGTAGCGCTGGACATTGGGAAAATTCTTTATCTGTTTTTTGGTGAGCTTTTCCAAATCGTCATAACGTTCCAACTCTAAAAGAGAAGAATAGTAATAGTAGTACAGATAAGTGTTCGGGTTTTTGTTTTGAATTTTTTCAAAAAGCTCTATGGCTTTGTCAAATTCCTTATCCTTATAGTACTGCAATGCCAACTTCTCGTCATCACTCTGCTGTGCGTAAAGTGCGACGAAAGCCAATACGAAAAGAAGGGCTAAAAGAAACCGTTTCATTCAGCAAGTTAGTTAATAATGTCGAAGTGAGTGTAAGGACGGAGAACTTCGGGAACGATGATGCCTTTGTCGGTTTGATAATTTTCAAGGATGGCGGCTAACACGCGGGGTAGAGCCAAAGCGCTACCATTCAAGGTATGTGCTAATCGGGTTTTACCCGTAGAGTCTTTGAATCTCAGTTTCAAACGGTTGGCTTGATAGGACTCGAAGTTTGAAACGGAGCTAACCTCTAACCATTTTTGTTGTGCTTTGGAATAGACTTCCAAATCGTATGTGAGCGCGGAGGTGAAGCTGATGTCGCCGCCGCAGAGACGGAGTACGCGGAACGGCAGACCGAGTTTGGTCAGCAAACCTTTGGCGTAATTGGTCATAGTTTCCAACGTTTCGTAGGAACGATCTGGGTGTTCGATGGTTACGATTTCAATTTTGTCGAATTGGTGCAGGCGGTTGAGGCCACGCACGTCTTTGCCGTATGAGCCGGCTTCCCGACGGAAACAAGCGGAATAGGCGCAGTTCTTCAATGGAAAATCGCTTTCTTTGAGGATGACGTCGCGATAGATGTTGGTAACGGGAACTTCTGCTGTTGGGATAAGATAGAAGTTGTCGACTTGGCAGTGATACATTTGTCCCTCTTTGTCGGGAAGTTGTCCGGTGCCGTAGGCGGAATCCTCATTTACCATGTAGGGAGGTTGGATTTCGGTAAAGCCGGCAGCGGTGGCGCTATCCAGGAAAAAGTCGATGAGGGCGCGTTGCATGCGGGCACCTTTGCCTTTATAAACAGGGAATCCGGCGCCTGTGATTTTATTGCCGAGTTCGAAATCGATAATGTCGTATTTCTTCACCAAATCCCAATGGGGTAGGGCATTCCAATTGAAATTGGAAGCGTCGCCTTCGGTATAGATGATTTCATTGTCGTCTGCGCCTTTGCCCGGGGCAACAGCTGCGTTGGGCAGGTTGGGCAGCAACATCATTTTGTTGAGTAATTCGGCTTCTTGTTCCTGAAGTTTTGCGCGATCAGTTTTTTCTGATTCTTTGAGCTCGGCCATTCTGTTTTTTAATTCACTGGCTTCAGCGCCTTTGCCCTCTTTGAAAAGTTGGCCAATTTGTTTGGCACCGCGATTCTGCTCCATCAGATTGTCGTCCAAACTTTTTTTCAGGTTTCGAATATCGGTATCTAATTGACGGATTTCTTCAACCAAAGCGGTTGCATCAAAATTCTTAATTTTCAATCTGTCAATTACTTCTTGTGGATTTTCTCTAAGTAGTTGTATTTGTAACATTGTTTTAAAATTTTGGGCGGCAAAAATAATAAATAATGCAATAAGCGACAATCCGTAAACAATAGATTCTATGGCAAAAATCTTACTATAAAGCCACTTCTCTACTGCCAATTTCTAAATTCACTTTAACATTTGAGAATTTTATGCTCTCTCGTAGCGTGTTTCGCGGATTGGGCGGAAATTTTCGGGCTGGATCTCATCTTGAATGAACTCGCGAGAGGAGTTTTCCTTCCCGTTTTCATCATACGTATATTCCGCCCATCCTAACAACTGCCCATCTTTATTGAAAAGGGAATTTTTCATTACCAAATCACCATCATATTCCATCGTGATTCTACGATAATTGTCCAAATCCTCTTCTATTGTTTCTACTAATTTGTTGTTCTCATTGTACTGACGATAGACCTTGGCAATTAAAGCATTGCCATAGTCGTAAACTAATTCTTTAATGCAGTTTTCGTTTTCATTGTAGGTATATTCATAAGTGCGGCGGTCTTTGTTTTGCACTTCGTCGCGAACGTGTTTTACTAATAGTCCTTTGTCATTGTATTCGTATTTATGAACGTTTACTTGGTTGCCGTAGTCATCATTTTCAATTTCTTTAACTATCAAGCCATCAGCGTATTCCATTTCTTTTTCAATGTAGTCGAGATTACCTTCGAAATACATTTCCAAGCGCAGGAGATTGCCGTCTTCGTCATATACATATTTAGTGATGTACTCGTTTTCATCATCTCCGAAAAAGTTACCTTGTTGTATTAAAAGCTGTTTGTCATCATAGTAATTAATCGTTTTTTGCAACAAAATCTCGTCCATATCAAATTGTTCGGTTTGGGCAAGAAGATTGTTTTCATTGTACGTATTGATGGTCAACGTGTTAAGATTGCCGTCCGGATCGAAACGTTCCTCTCGGATGATTTGTCCTTGCTCGTTGTATTGAGCTGAAACTTCCACATATTCAATAGGATTGATGTCGTTTTCATTGTAACCGACGCGCTGATATTCTTTTTTGATAATTTTCAAAGTTTTCATAACAAAGGATTTTGAGGGCGCAAAGTTACACAATTTCTCGTACTTCCAAATAAGGTTTTTTGCATTAAGTGCACAAGTAATTTTAATATTTTTGCGGCTCCAAAAAAGTCAAAATAAAAATAAATAATATGAAAAAATGTTTCCTTTTTACAATGGTTATGTGTTGTTTGGCTCAAGTGATTTTCGCGCAAACGGCACCTACTTGTTATCGTCTTACTTTCACGGATAAAAACAACACTCCATATTCGGTGGATAACCCTACGGCCTATTTATCGGAAAGAGCTATTGCAAAACGTTCCCGTTTCAGCATTCCAATCACAGAGCAGGATTTTCCCGTTAATCCGCAATATGTACAGCAGATTTTGTCAATGGATACGAATATTCGTATCTTGTGCAGTTGCAAATGGTTCAATACGGTAACGGTCTATTGCCCGAATGCTGCTGTTTTGCCTCAGCTATCTACTTTGCCATTTGTGTCGGATGTCCTTCCGGTAGCCAATTATAATTTGGAGGCGCCGCTCTTTTCATTGAAAGAAGATATGGAAGAAACACAGACCCCTGTCGTTTTTAATAATTTTAAAGAGGAAGTTGTCCCATACGATTATGGTTACGGTTATGGGCAAATTGCGATTCACAATGGGCATTTGCTACATAATGAAGGTTTTCGTGGTGACGGAATGTTGATTGCGGTTATAGATGGCGGATGGAATGGTGTGGATACCATTGAATCTTTCAGAAAAGTTTTTGAGGAAGGTCGTATGTTAGGAACCTGTGATTTGTTGCCGTGGAGCAACAATGTTTTTGAAGGCAATCACCATGGGACAATCGTGACAGCCACTATGGCGGTGAGCGAGGAGAATGTATTGGTGGGTACGGCTCCGCAGGCCAGCTATTTTCTGATTCGTTCAGAAGAGGTCAATCAGGAACAACTTATAGAGGAGGATTTTTGGGCGCAGGCGGCGGTTATTGCAGACAGTATTGGTGCGGATGTCGTCAGTTCTTCTTTGGGTTATACTGCTTTTAGAGATTTTCCAGAGGCATCAGTAACGTATGAAAATATGGATGGAGTGAGCAGTATTGCTTCTTTGGCGGCTACTATGTTAACAGAAAAAGGGGTGGTAGTGTGTGTTAGTGCTGGCAATGATGGAAACAAGGAATGGCATTATATAGGTCATCCGGCAGATGCATTTAATATATTGACGGTTGGTGCTGTCGGGCTTGACAGTGTGTCTGCGTTTTTTTCTTCTTATGGTCCTTCATACGATGGTCGTGTTAAACCGGATGTGGCATCCGTCGGTATGAATACGTATTGTATAGCACCTGATAATCAGGTGACTGTTGCTAATGGTACTAGTTTTTCATGTCCTATCGTGGCAGGATTGTGTGCTTGTTTGTGGCAGGCCCTTCCAGCTGCTTCTGTTTCTGAAATTATGCAATTTGTTCGCGAAAGTGGTTCTTGCTATCAAAATCCCAATGATTCCTTAGGATATGGCATTCCAGATTTTTATGCTGCCTATTCCCGCCATACCGCTGTTCCAACACGAAGGGTGGATGCGATAGAAGTTTTCCCGAATCCAACTTCGGATTTTGTGCATATCGCGAATAGCAATTTGCAAATTAGTAAGGTAGAACTTTATACGTCGTCCGGGCAAATGATTAAACTGGTTTGTAATCCAGAGGACTATCTGTGTACGATTGATGTACAGGATATGCCACGTGGCGCATACGTTGGGAAAGTGTATTTCCAAAACGGAACGACCGCGTTTTTCAAAATAATGAAATTGTAGATTCAGGGTGGCCGTATTATTCGTATCGCAAAGCCGATATCGGATCCATATTGGCCGCTTTCTTTGCTGGATACCATCCGAAGAAGACACCGGTGATAGCGCACACCAAAAAGGATATACCGATAGCCGTTTTGCTGATTACGTATGGGAATGATAGCAGGCGCGTGGCCGCGTAGGAGATGATTAGTCCGAAAATGATGCCGATGACACCGCCAATCAAACTTAGGATGACGCTTTCACACAGAAATTGCATTTTAATGTCGCGGGTATGTGCGCCGATAGCCATTCGAAGACCGATTTCCTTGGTCCGTTCCGTAACGGTCACGTACATGATGTTCATAATGCCGATACCACCAACAATCAATGAAATGGAGGCGATAGCGGCTAATAACATGGTTAGCATCTGTTGAATGGAACTCATTGTGGAAACCAACTCTTCTTGTGTGCGGATTTCAAAGTCATCATCATCCGGATTCTTAATGCCGTGGTTGGCGCGTAAGATGTATGTGATTTCGGTTGCCGCCAATTCGGATTCATCCTCGGAAGTGGCAGATGCAAACATCATATTGAAATAGGTAATGCCCAAAAAGCGTTTCTGAATCGTTGTGTAGGGGGCTAATACGATGTCGTCTTGGTCTTCACCCATGCCATTTTGGCCTTTGGAAGATAAAACACCAATGATGGTCATCGGAATGGAATTGAAACGGACGATTTTTCCCAATGGACTTTCTCCGTTGGGGAAAAGAGCATCAACAACAGTTTGTCCGACAACGCAGACCTTGGAATAGTGTTTTACGTCTTCTTCAGTGAACATCACACCGATATTCATTTCGTATTTACGGATGTTCGCGTATGAAGGATCTACTCCGCTGACGGAACAGGAGTGGTTCTTGGAACCGTAAATCAGTTGTGCTGAGGTGCTTACGTTGGGCGAAACGGCTGCTACATAGCGCGTTTTTTCTTTAAGAGATTCCAAATCTTTGTTGTTCAATGATTTGGAAGTGGACATTCCTCTATCTACGCCGCCACGGTTTTGACGTGCAGGCATAATCATAATCATGTTGGAACCCATTGAGGATAGTTCCTGTTGCACACTTTGCGTGGAGGCTTGTCCTAAACTTACCATGGCAATCACAGAAGCGATGCCGATGACGATGCCAAGCATGGTCAGCAAAGTGCGCATTTTGTTGCGGCATAGGGAACTAATTGCTATTTTGATAAGATTTCCAATGTTCATAGTTATTCCACTTTTTGGCGATCGATGGCGGCCAAAGCATCGGCTGCCGATTGCGTGTCAATAGGTTCGTCTTCAATAATATTGCCGTCGCGCAGTTTGATTTTGCGGGTGGTAAAGGTGGCGATGTCGGGTTCGTGCGTGACGAAGGCAATTGTTTTGCCCTGTTCGTGTAAGTTCTGAAACAGGCTCATGATTTCGTAAGAAGTGCGTGTGTCCAGATTGCCAGTGGCTTCATCGGCCAGTACAATCACGGGGTCGTTGACCAATGCGCGGGCGATGGCCACACGTTGCTGCTGACCACCAGACAATTGGTTGGGCATGTGCTCCATACGACTTTCCAAGCCCACTAATTTCAAAGCGGCAATGGCGCGGTCGCGACGCTCTTTGGCGGGAACATCGGAATTGTAATACAGCGGAAGCTCCACGTTCTCAATGGCTGTGGTACGTGCCAGCAGATTATAATTTTGGAATACAAATCCGATTTTACGATTACGCAAAGTTGACAACTCGTTTTTGCTGAGATTGTTGATGGAAGTTCCGTCAATGCTGTAATCACCAGCGGATGGGCGATCCAGACAGCCCAAAATATTCAGCAAGGTGGACTTCCCCGAACCGCTGGTTCCCATGATGCTTACAAACTCACCTTCCTGAATAGTAAAGGATATGCCGCGCAAGGCATGCACGTCTTCGCTGCCCACTCGAAAGATGCGTTCCAATTTTTCAACTTTCAGAATATCTTTTGCCATAATTATCTCTTTGTTCTACCTGGAGGGCCCGGCATAAACGGATTGTTCCCTTTTTGATTTTTTGGATCTTTCCCATCTGAAATGGCCATGATGTTTGTTACTACGCGGTCACCGACCTGAATGCCTTCTACTAAAGTCGTAACACCATTATTCAGTCCTATTGTGACGTTGACTTGCTCGTAATTCTTCTCGCCACGTTGTACCCAGATGGCCTTTTTGGTGATGTCTTTCAACCCTTGTGCCAACTCTTTTTGGTCTTTGTATAAAGATTTGAAAGTGTAACCTTTCTTCTCCAATTGCTTCTGATATTCTGGAATAAGCATCACATTCAGGGCTTGCATGGGGATGCTAATGCCGCTCTCTTTTTTAGTGGTGATGGTTACATTGGCGGTCATTCCCGGGAAGAGTTTTGAATCTGGATTTGGAGCATCGATAATGACGGTATAGGTTACAACGTTGGATGTGACGGTAGGGTTAAGACGAACTTCTTTAACCGTACCCGAAAAGATATCCTCGGGGAAGGCATCAACGGTGAAGGTGACGGATTGGCCGGATTTCACACCGCCTATGTCTGCCTCATCAACAGCGGCTTCTACCTGCATTTGGGTTAAGTCGTTGGCGATTGTAAATAAAGTCGGTGTGTTAAACGAAGAGGCCACGGTCTGACCTTGTTCCACCGCTTTGTCCAAAATAACGCCATCGATAGGGGAATAGATGGTGGCGTAGGACAAGTTGGTTTGAGCGCGTTGCAGTTCGGATTGAGCCGTCTTGAGCTGGTTCTTTGCCTGATTCAATGAATTGACTACGGATTCGTATGCTTCCTGAGTGGCTGCCTTATGGTCATAAAGCGCTTTTACACGGTCGTACTGTTGTTGTGCCAATGTAAGGTTGCTTTTTGCATTGGAAACCAGGGTCTGCGCCTGTGAATACTGCTCGTTGAGGTTGGAACGGTCTAATTCGGCCAAAAGCTGACCTTTTTTCACTATGGAGTTGAAATCTACATAGATTTTTTCAACAATACCGGAAACTTGCGTGCCGACTTCCACTTTATAAACAGGTTGTACTTCCCCTGTGGCCGTTACGGTGACTTCTATACTGTCAATCGCTGCCGGTTGTGCAATGATTTGAACATCCTGTTTTTTCTTACCTTTCATTAAAGCAATCAAAACGATTGCCAAAATAACGATAGCGGCGATGATTATCAGCCACATACTTTTCTTAGATAACTTTTTCACCATTATAGCAATTAATGTATCTTAATAACTTAATAATTTAACAACTTAATAGATTGATTACAGTTTCACGGGAATGCCCATCATCACATCCAAAATCTTTCTTTGCAAAACAAAAGAATATTTGGCCTGCATGTATTTGTTCAATTGGTTTAAATAGTTGGTTTGCTGTTGGATAAGGTCAACGGCAGTGACAGAGCCATATTTGAATTTGAAACTATAGGCATTGAAATTGGCTTCGTACGCGTCCCGTTGCGCTTCTGCCACGATATAGTCGTTGTAGGCAGATTGTACGTCCAAATAATATTGTTGCAACTCTTGATTGATTTGGATTTCTGTTTCCTTTTGGTTTAATTCTGCTTGTTGAACGCGGAGTTGTGCCTGTTTCACGTTGTTGCGCACTTGGCTGCGCTCATAAATAGGGATGCTCAGATTAAGTCCTACGTTTTCGCCTAATCCGTGCCATAATTGTGTGCCCCAACCAAGATTCTCAGTTATGTTGCTGTTGTTGTATCCAGTGCTGATGCCGGCGCTTAAAGACAAACTCGGATAAAAATTGGATTTCTGCAATTTTACATCGTATTCGGCATTGGTGATGTTGTTTTGCATGATTTTTAATTCGGGCAAGTAATCCATAGATTTGTTCATAAGTTCCTGCATAGAAGGAATTTCCAGACTTTTAAACAAGGTTGCGCTGTCAGGACGTACAATGGAAATCTCTTGATTGGGGTTGATGGAGAGGAGATTTTTTAAGGTGAGAAAACTGTTTTGAATATTGATTTTGGTGTTTTCCACATTATACATGTCGGAAGTATATTGCGCCTGAAGCATTTTATAATCACTTTCCAAAATCTGGCCAACGCGAAATTGCTGCTCACCCTGTTCCATTTGTTCTTTACTGCTTCTGATGACGTCTTGTTGGTAGGTCAAAAGGTCCTGATTAGCCATAATGGTCAAAAAGGCCTGAATGATGGAAATTCGTATTTTGTTTTTGTCTTGTTCCAATTCCAAATTGGATTGCTCAACTTGTAACTTGCTTTGTTTGATGAAATTATAGTTGCTTAATCCATTAAAAAGCGTCATTCCGGCGCTGATTCCGTAGTTGCCATTCCAGCCAACAGATCTCTGGTAATTGTTGGCGTTGAACCCTTGGGAAGCGGAAGCCGATATGGAAGGGGCAATGTTTTCTTTTGCCTGACGCAAATTGATCTCAGAAGATTGTATGTTTAATCCGGCACTCTGAAGGGATAAGTTGTTCTCCTCGGCATAGCGTATGCAATCTTCTAATGATAAAGATGCGGTATTGGTTGTTTCTTGTGCATACGTCCCAAAAACCAAGAATAGGATGCCTAAACAAAGAGCAAAATGTTTTTTCATACCAAAAAAATAAAACTTAAATAAGACATTATATATCTATTGAAGTTTAAAATTGTGAAAAATTTTTTTAATGTACTTTTTCGTATTTTTGCGCGCTTAGTAAATATTCTATATAAACAGTGTAATCAACTCATTTGTAATATAATATGAAAAAAAATCGAGTTTATTTTATTGCCATTGCGGTGCTTTTGGTCGTTTGTTTGGTTATTGTACTTTTAAAAACAGGTGTTTTCCACGGAAGAAACAATATGCCCAAATCGGATATTTTTGCGGTGAAAGACACGGCTTCTATTACAAAAGTTTTTATTGCCGATATGACGGGAGAACATGTTCTTCTCTCCAAACGAGATAATACTTGGTATGTCCAAGATACAATCCCCGCTATGCCCAGTAAAATCAATGACCTTCTTTCCACTATTTGCAATATTACTCTGCAACAGGTTGTGGCCAAAACTGCTCAGTCCAATATTATTAAAGGTTTGGCAGTTAATTCAGTGAAAGTTGAAATTTATCAAACAGCCCCAAAATTTACGGTTTTCGGAATGAAGTTTTTTAATAAGGAAAGATTGGTGAAGACGTATTATATGGGTTCGGCCACAATGGATAATGTAGGTAATTTTGCCATTTTGGATGGCTTTGATGAACCTTGTATTGTCCACATTCCTGGTTTTAGAGGTTTTCTAACGCCAACGTATTCTTTTAAAGAAATTGATTGGTACAATTGCGATTTATTCACTACTAAAATCACGCGCATCAAGACATTGGAAGTGAAAGATTATGAACATCCGGAAGAATCTTTCATAGTTGAAAAATCAGGAGCTCGATTCTTTAATCTTTACAATGCTCAACACCAACAGATTGCCGATTATGATACGGTTAAATTATTAGATATGTTGGCTGAGTACCGCGATAAAAATTATGAAAAACTGATTACGGGAATTAGTAAAAGCGGACGAGACTCAATATTCCGTTACAATCGCTTTAAAACGATTACATTGACAGATGTTGAAGGGAAAAAGACCACATTGGATTTGTATCGGAAACTGACACCGGATGCCTATTATCTGGATGCTATTTTAGAAAGGAATGTTGAAGAGACCAATGTCCCGTATAATAGAGATAAATTCTATGCAATTCTCAATGGCAATAAGAAAAACCTGTTACAATGTCAGTATTTCCATTTCGACAGACAGGTTCAACCCTTATCATATTTCTTAAAACAAGCCCAATAACCATTGCATTAGCAGATGTCCTGTACTGATGATGAAAAATATATGCAGCGCTGTTTGCAATTGGCCCGATTGGGTTTGGGAAAAGTACAACCTAATCCCATGGTGGGTGCAGTGATTGTGCATAATGGAACTATAATTGGCGAAGGATATCACCATCAATATGGCGGCCCGCATGCGGAAGTGAATGCAATTAGCTCTGTGTCCAACCCGAAATTGTTACGGGAATCTTCTATTTATGTTTCATTGGAACCGTGTTCTCATTATGGCAAAACACCTCCTTGTGCGGATGCTATTATTCATTATGGCATTCCTCGTGTTGTTGTAGGAACGGTTGACTATAATCAAAAAGTGAATGGTTCAGGTATTCAAAAACTGAAAGATGCCGGTATTGAAGTGGTGGAACATGTTTGCGAGGACGATTGTCAGGAGTTAAACAAACGTTTTTTCACATATCATCGGGAAAAACGCCCGTATGTGATTTTGAAATGGGCGCAAACGTTAGATGGTTATATGGACGTGGATCGCAGCGATGGAAAACCACATACGTATTGGATTACCAATCCTGCCTTGAAAGTGCTTGCCCATAAGTGGCGTAGCGAGGAGGATGCAATTCTTGTTGGTTATAATACGATGCTTCATGATCATCCTCAATTAACAACGCGATGTTACCCCGGCAAGAATCCTCAACGTTTTGTCATGCAATGTTCGAATGAAGTGCTTCCATCAATAACATATACTCCTGTTTCAATGAATGTGGAAGATTGTCTTCAAGTTATGTATGAGCAAAAAATCCAGTCTGTTATTGTTGAGGGAGGTCGTAAGACATTGGATTGTTTTATTCAGTCCGGTTTATGGGATGAAGCGCGAATATTGGTTGGAAATCAAACTTGGGGTGCAGGTCTTTCTGCTCCAACATTGGATATGGAATATTTGGAAACCGTAACCGTTGACAATAATAAGTTATTGTATGTTCGAAGACACTTATAAGACAATTGCAGCACCGGCAACGGGAAGTTATAGTGAAAAACGCAGTAAATTTATTGCGTATGCTTTCCCTGTTTTGACAGAGGATGAGGTGAAAAAACGATTACTCGAAATTCAGAAAAAGCATAACGATGCTCGTCATCATTGTTATGCTTATATTTTGGGGCCTCGTAAGGATGCTTATCGTGTCAATGATAATGGAGAACCTTCTGGAACGGCGGGTCGGCCTATACACGGACAATTACTATCGAAAGACCTTACCAATACGTTGGTTGTTGTAGTTCGTTATTTTGGAGGTATTAAATTAGGCGTTAGTGGGTTGCAGAATGCCTATAAAATCGCAGCCCGAGAAGCCTTGGACGCTGCCGTTATTGTGGAAAAAACTATTGACGAGACCTACGATGTTGTATTCGAATATCTGCAGATGAATGCCGTAATGCAGTTGATGAAAGATCCCAACGTCACTATTATCAGTCAGCAGAGTGATTTGAATTGCACGATTCGTTTTAGTATTCGTCAAAAGGAGGCAGACAGGTTAGTAACGGCATTAAAAAAAGTCGCCAGCAGTGTAACTGTGGCGACTCTTTAGTTAAAACTCAAATCCCGACATGACACCTCGTGGGTGAATAATCGTATATTTGGTAAATCTGTCATCTGCGGTAAATCCGTCGCCATAATTGACAGAACCATCCGCTTTGGATTGTTTAACCAACGTATTGCACGTAATGGTACGGGCATTTTTGTCCCATGTTATTTCTTCCGTTTGCAATGTGTCTCCTTTAATGACATCAATGATAACCACGTTTTTGGATGCTTTGTAGGAAATAGCTCTGATTTCGCAGGCATAGTCAGCTGTCAGGATGGCTTGTTTGAGTCCATGTTCATTGTAAGATACTATTTTAACCCCTTTGGGACAGTCTGTATAAGCGGAATCCCCATAATAACGGTTCATTAACGGCGTTTCAACAATGAAGCTGATTTTGCCTGAATCACTCATGGTAATACACATGTTTTCGGCTGATTCATCGGGAAATTTTCCATTATACATGTATAGAATGGGTTCCTTGTTTTTGTGCGTATTACAGGAAATAAAAAACATCATAAGGCAGAAAGCCGTTATGATGTTTTTGGTTATATGGAGGATATTATAGGGCATTTACCTCGTCTGTTATCGAATAGTAGTGTTTTCTTGAATCCATCCACCCACGTGATAAGAGGAACCGGCGTTGAGACCACGTTTGAAGAGTTCTTCTTTGCTCGGATATCTTAATTTGGCGCGGTGTGCGTTGGCTTCGTTGGCGCAACTTGGGTCAACGGCAGCAGCTTTGGCATATTTGTCGGCCGCAGCCCATGCGTATGACAAAGGAATTTCATCTGTGCAACCACTTGCGTAAAGGTCTCCAATGAGGATATAAGCTTTACCCATGTTCGGTTGTGCTTTGATAGCGGCGTATGCGGCAGAACGGGATTCGGAGTATGAATGTTTGGTTTGGAAAGCCAAAGCCAACATATAATTGGCATCTGCTTTTTGTTCGTTGGTTTCGCTTAAACGGACAGCTTCTTGGAAATAACTAACGGCAGCATCCAATTCAGCATTGTTTTTCGTAGTTACAAAACTCTTTAAAGAGAGGTTGCCCATCCAGTATGCGGAGTTGCGGTTCGGATTGGCTTTATGAAGGATTTCCAGGGCTTCCTTGAAAATCGGGCTGCCGATGCAACCACCTTTGGACATTGTCATGACAATTTTGTTGATAGCGGAAATGTCATCACGGCTCGTCTCAATTTTCTTAGAGTAAACTTCTTCCAATACTTCGCAAGAAGCATACGGAGTTACGGATTTTTCAATCTTAGATAAAGTTTTACGATAGTTAACAACCAATTTCATTTGACGAGTGGTATCACTAATAATCGTTTTGGCTTGTTTGTCATAGCTCATTCTATCTAATTGGCCGGCTTCGTATTGAGCGGTTAGTGTGTCTAAGTTGTCAACCTGCTTCTCGTATTGCACTAAAGCGTTGTTGATGGAAAGGTCCAAATAATCGGTTGCACGTCCGTACGCTTCAATTACGTATGTGGTGTCTCTTTTGGCTTTTGTAACAATTTCGGCCAATTGGAAATATTTGTCCCAAATAGCAGGTTGCGTTTTTTCCTTTTCCATTTCAACAGATTGGATGAACCAATCCAATACTTGCATCAGTTCGTCGGAAGTGCAGCTTTTGCCACGATAAAGTAATGTGTTGTAAGCTTTGAATCCGAGGCAGTATCCTTTGCTGAATTTTTCAGGAAAATAATTGTTTCGAATTTCGTATGAGTTTAATAATGCATCAATGAGTTGTTCTTTTTTCAAAGAGTCTTTTTCATTTTTTATAAGATTTTGGAAAAGGGTTTGAGCGTTTGTGAAGATGCCATCCCAAGCGCATGGACATTGTTTTACAATATATTGCCATGCTTCGTAGGCATCTGTATAGTTCTTTGCTTTGTAGAACATGTTGAAGTTCGTCATTTGCTCAAGACATTTCAAGGAATCTTCTTCTGTAGCACCGTATTTGTACGGACATTGAGCAAAAAGGGCGCTGCTGAAAGCAAGCAGCAATGTGGCAATAAATAATTTTTTCATTTTTCTATTGTTTATTAATGTTATTCAGTTCTAATCGAGTTTCATTCTTTGGTACCACTTCTCTTGGAGCGTGAAGTTCAGAGTACATCTAAAGTAATTTTGTTTGATAAGATCGTTTTCCAAAGTTCCTACTTTGCCATATTCAAGCATAATATTGATACTTGAATGTGTGTTGAAGGTCGTTAATGGAATACCAAGACCGATAGTGACTCCAAATTCACTAATAGGTTTATTGTGGATGAAAATTTCTCCGGTAGAATATTTGGCTCCTAATCGGAAAGCCATTCTTTTCAAAAATTTAGGGGAAAGAGGATCTGGAACATATTGTGCTCCAAAAGACGCGGTTATAGAATTTTGCAGGGAATCACTATGCCCCATAAAACTATATTTTGCCCAGTTACTCCAAGCAACATCGGCAGCAAGTGTTAATCTATCTTTATAAGAGTAGCTAATGCCTCCCCCTATTGATTGTGGAATGCAGAGGTTTCCGCGTCTTGAATTGTCGGAGTGTGCGGTATCGTATGAAATCACACTGCTGTAAGCCCCTTCGTAATAGTTGATAAGCAGAAGCTCTTTAGCCCAAATATAGGCACTATTGCTATAAACAAGGCCGATACCTAAGCGATGATTATCTTTGACAGTATGGAAATATTGTAATCCAGCGGTAAGATAAATACCATCCAAATGATAAGCATCATTGATACGGGTGTTGTAGAAATATCCTCCGTCAAATTCCGTATTGCTATAGTAGTATGCCGATCCGAACATGTATGATGCGTTTAATCCGAGAGAAAGTCCTTTGCAAATACGGAAGGCATTACCCCAATATAATTGATTTAGGCCGCCTTTTGCCGAATATTCGTAGGAGATTTTTCCTATAGGATCGAGTGTGCGGGAATCAATCATATCGTAACCTATGCTGCTAAAAG
>JAZUEE010000168.1:0-3362 GCA_045639985.1 Bacteroidales bacterium | reverse complement strand
GTAAAACTCACCTGTTCGCCATACGCTGTGCCCTCGCTATTGGTGGCATACGCGCGCACGTAATAGGTGGTGCCGGCAGTCAATCCAGTAATGGAGGAGATGAAGTTGCCGCCCGTGCCAACACTGTCCGTGGTGTGGGCATCTTCAACAGTCGGATTCTCAGAAGTGCCCCAGCACACGCCGCGTGCGGTAACCGTTGCGCCGCCGTCGTCTGTCACATTGCCACCGCAGGTGGCAGTTGTAGTGGTGATGTCGGAGACTGAAGAGGTGGTGATGGTAGGAGTTGTCAAAGTAGGTGTGTCAGGAGTCGTCGTTGTAAAACTCACCTGTTCGCCATACGCTGTGCCCTCGCTATTGGTGGCATACGCGCGCACGTAATAGGTGGTGCCGGCAGTCAATCCAGTAATGGAGGAGGTAAAACTGCCCGTTCCTGTGCCATCCGTGGTATAGTTATTCCCATTAGTAGTTTGAGAAACACTTCCACCGAATTTGACATTTGTTCTTATAGAAGAAGAATGGATTCCGGAGAAGTTTGGATTAGCAGGTTCAGGATTATTGGAATCACGGTAGTAATAAATTGAAGAACCATTGGGATTTGAATGTGCTTGGAATGTGTTACCCGTGGAGTAAGTTCCAGTGTTGTCATCTACAATAACCGCCAAGTTGTTAGTTCCGTCGTATGCGAATGGGGTCTCAAATTCGATGGTGTTCCAACAACCTGCAGTAAATGTATAATTACCGCTATAAACCTGTTGAGCATTTGTGAACGAGAGTGCATCGTTGACAGAAGATTGAGTAGTCGGCATCAAATAAATGGTAAGGTTACGAGTAGGATTAGGGGCCGTTGCATTGCAGTAAAAAGAAATAGAATGTAAGGTACTTGGGCCTCCCATTTCTGCTGCCGTGTAAATTTGTTCGGAAAAACTATAATTAAAATAGCTGTAAAATGGGTAATATTGTGTGGTTTCAGTTCCATCTCCAATAACAATGTCATACGAAATAGGATTTGAAGAAGTTGCACTTGTGTCGGAGTTGGCATTCTCAACAGTCGGATTTTCGGAAGTGCCCCAGCACACGCCGCGAGCCGTAACCGTTGCGCCGCCATCGTCCGTCACATTGCCACCGCAAGTAGCAGTATTGGTTGTGATGTTGGAAACCGAAGAAGTGGTGATGGTAGGAGTTGTCAAAGTAGGTGTGTCAGGAGTTGTGCCTCCAGTGGTGTCTGTTCCTTGATTTCTCAATGCGTCAATGATATTCTGCATACTATCCAAACGATTGTTGAAGCTGTTCAGCATATCGTTTGTCTGATTCTGCATATTGGATAATGCATTATACAAATCACAAAAAGTAACTGATGGACAATTGGTGTTGTTCACATAATTTGCATCATTATTCAATTGTCCGACTTGGGTTGGAACTTCAGCAGAAGTAATGAAACCACTGTTGTTGGTCAATTCGCTGGTAGCGGTTGGAATGTTGATATTGATGTTTTTATCCACAGACGCATTGGCCGTAAATGAACCCACTTCAGTGCCATTCTTCTGAATCGTTAACGTGGCATTGTTAGCAGCTGCGGGGATAACAGGTTTATTCACGATAAATGCGTTGCTGGTGGCATCGTTTTCCAACCAGTCGGCTTGTTCCTGTACAAAACCGCCTCCTGCCGATCCGTTCCTGACAATGAAGTTTTGACCTTCGGGATGAGCTGCGGAAGTAATGTTAACTTGGGTACGCATTGTATCTAATGTGGTAATTGTCACTACTGGATTAAAACCGTCTTGACCAGCAGGACCTTGCGGTCCCTGTTCACCTTGAGGACCAGCAGGACCTGGTTCACCCTGCGGACCTTGAATGCCTTGCGGACCAACAGGACCTGGCTCACCTTGTGGACCTTGGTTACCTTGCGGACCAACAGGTCCTGGGTTACCTTGTGCGCCGGCAACACCATTCATCACAACAAACGTGTCAATAGAATTAGCAGAAGTAATAATCACGCGATTACCATTTGAAATGGCCTGAATAGAAATAACTGGCGAAACGCCTTGTTCACCCTGTGGACCTTGCGGTCCCTGTGGACCAACTGCGCCAGGGGTTCCTTGCGGACCAGCAGGACCTTGGTTTCCTTGTGCGCCAGCAGTACCATTCATCACAACAAACGTGTCAATAGAGTTTGCAGAAGTAATAATCACGCGATTGCCATTTGAAATGGCCTGAATAGAAATAACTGGCGAAACGCCTTGCTCTCCCTGTGGACCACGTAAGGATTCGCGTTGCTCTGGAGTAAGATCTGTAAACGTCATCGTACCATCTTGACCGGCGGGACCAGTTTCACCCTGTGGACCCTGTGGACCCTGAGGACCTTGAGGACCGGCGGGACCAGATTCACCTTGTGGACCTTGCGGACCCTGAGGACCGGCAGGACCAGGTTCACCCTGTGGACCTTGCGGACCAGCAGGACCTTGCGGGCCCTCTCCATTTCCAGAAGTGGATGCATATAGAGCGTATGGCACGCTCAACAATTGCTGCGTAGTGGTCACGTTGTAGTTGATACCGCCTTCGGGATCAATTTCTGATTTGATAAAGTACGGACCGTTGGCCCAATCAATAGCGGCGAAGGAACCGTTAGCGGCGTTGCCGCCGCCAATCTCCAAAGTCATCAGACCATTGGCATTGGTCTGCACATTGTGGGTTTCGGAAAACACTGCCGCGCCCGTAGCGCTGCCTTGCAGAATGGAGATACGGACACTTACGTTCTGGTTGGCCACTAACGAGTTGCTGGCATTGCGAACCACCGCTTGGTAATTCATCTTCTGCGGTGCCTGTGCAAAGAGGCAGATTGAAAGCAGAAGCATTGCGATAAGGGTAAAGATTTTTTTCATATTTAGATTTAATATTTTTGGCGTTATTCTTTAAAAGTTATGCTTGACTATCTTGAAGGTCTTCAGTAAGCGTTTGTTCTCCATCACGCGCAACTGATACGTGGCCGTGGGGTACTTGGAGAGATCAAACTGCGTGAGCAAGTCGGAGACAGTATAGATTTCAAGCAGCTTGCCATTGGCATCATAAAGTTGGGCCTTCAATCCGTTATCGGGAATAACGTAGTTGGAAATTTTTAATTGAACAAAATGTTGTGTGGGATTTGGATAGACCACAGCATCCAATGCGATGCCAGGATATTCATCCACACCTACGGTTTGGATTTCGTAGGGTTGTTGCACGCCTTCCAGCACGGACTTGTCGCCGTTACTTGCACTTTGTATTGCAATCTGACCTACCGTGTAAGTTGCGGAACCGGCATTACCCGTAGCTGTACCGCCTGCGGGCACAAAGTCGGATTGTGCAAAAGTTCTACCGCAAAAAAT
>JAZUEE010000167.1:0-6309 GCA_045639985.1 Bacteroidales bacterium | reverse complement strand
AAACAGACTTCTCATCGCCCTCCCCGTTTTTATAGCTACGGGACTGATACTAATTTACAGTATGGCGGATGCACAAGGTTTTGATATGATATGGCGTTATTTTGCATGGTCCAATCAACTTTTGGCAACCTTTACGCTTTGGGCCATCTCCGTTTTCCTCAAACAAAACAAAGAAAAATATTGGTACCTAATAACTTTATTGCCTGCCGTTTTTATGACCATGGTAACGGGTTGCTTCCTCTTCGTGGCTGAAAAAGAAGGATTGGGACAATGGTTGTCACGTCCCATCGGATACACCATTGGTGGATGTATCACACTTGCAACACTTATTATATTTATAGTAAAAACAAAAAGACCGAAAATCTCTCACATAAACTAACTTAATCCATTTTCACACTCTTTTACTCCTATTAAAATCCTAATCGATGAAAAAAATCATTATCCTTTTCACGCTGATTACCACAGTATCTTACAACCTTTTTGCCCAAACATTGCTACTCGAGAACTTTGATTCCGGCACGATTCCTGTAGGGTGGTCTATCGTTGATTATGATGGCGATGAACACTGCTGGCATATTTCCACAACACAAAACTATCCCCATCCAGAAAACACTTTTATCACATCGGAATCATACCTTCCCAACGGAGCATTTGCAGGCGAAGCACTCACACCCGACAATTGGATGATTACGCCTGCCATCGAGATCTCTTCTGGGACCCATCTTTCGTTTTCCGTCAATGGTCAAAACCCGGCATTTCCTGTTGAGATTTACAGCATATACGTTGCCTCCACGAACTCCATAGATTCTTTCCTTTCAACCACTGCGATATTTACAGATACGGCCACTGCTTTTTGGACGCAGCGTGACATTGACTTAAGTAATTATGCCGGACAAAACATCTATATTGCTTTCCGGCATTACAATTCTTCCGACCAATCCAGTCTCAATCTCGATGACATCATTGTCTTTGCACAACCAACCAATCCTCTTATTGAAAGTCATGTTGGCGAGCTGACATTTGAAAAAGTCGTCGCAGGAAAACATAGCGAACCTCGTTCCATTCAAATCTTCGGATACAATCTCACAGACAGTATTCAAATCACAACAACCCTTCCCTTTGAAGTATCTACAGACAACATCAACTACAATTCAACCGCCACCTTAAGTGTTGATGGTGGAAACCTGTTTGTCCGATACAGTCCTACCGTTGGCGGTTTGGACACTGGGGCAATAACGCTATCAACCATAGGAGCAGAAACGTTAGCCATTCCTGTTAACGGGTCTTGTATCGAATGTACAACCATAACGGACTTCCCGTTCTTTGAAAATTTCGAGCCAACATCTCCGTCCTTACTTTGTTGGGAAATCGTTGATGCCAACGAAGATGGCGAAAACATTGCTGGAAGATTCTCCTATCAAGAGAGTCTCGACGACCACCAGGTCAGTGCCACCTATTTTTATTCTGAAACCACACCAGCCAACGACTGGCTTATTTCACCCAAACTCAGTATTTCCGCCGACATGCATGCGTCTTTCGAATATGTAACAAACGGCATTTACGGTCCGGAAATATTTTCCGTATTCATTATTCCGGAAGGTTCATCTTATGAAGAAGCCAATCAGATAATGCCAAACATTCTTACTTCAACTACCGTCTGGAAGACATTACATATTGATTTGAGAGATTATGCCAACCAGACCATTCAAATTGCTATAAAAGTTGAATCACCAGCCCACGCTTATTACATTTCCTTTGACAATTTTGTCGTCCAACAAAATCCTTCAGCGTCCATTCAAATATCCTGCGACACCTTATCTTTCATAGCCGCCACAGAGATTGCTTCAGAACCTCAAATCGTGTTTGTGGAAGGTTGGTCCTTACCTGAAGGAATAACGCTAACCACAAGTTCTCCTTTTGAAATTTCATTTGACGGAGCATCGTTCAGTCAGTCGCTAACCATTCCTGGAGGAAACATCCTTCAATATGATATTCAAGTACGATTTTACGCAAGCACTGCTGGAAATAATACCGGAATACTCTATATCAGTAGCGACACCGTTCATCGGAATGTTATTCTAAAAGGTACGGCTCTTGACTGCTCCGAAGCGTTAGGACTACCATTCTATGAAGATTTTGAAAACGCTCTAACCGATTGTTGGCAAAATCTTGATTCTGATGGCGATAAAAACCTTTGGAAGACTACCTCAAGGACATCACTTTCCTCGCACAGCGGCTCATCCGCCTATTTTTCTGAATCATACAACTATTTTATGGGACCTCTGAAGCCCAACAACTGGTTAATCACACCAAAGATTGCCATTCCGAACAATGGGGCAACCCTTAAATGGTGGATTGCCGCAGACGATGCAACGGTCTATGCAGAACATTACGAAATTTTAGTTTCCACCACGGGAACTGACTTCTCAGATTTCACGTCCCTATTTGAAGAAACGTTAACTTCCAACGATTGGAAAGAATGTTCGTTACCACTCAACGACTATGCCGGTCAGGACGTATATTTCGCCTTTGTCCACAATGATTGTACAGACTTGCGTGCGCTGATTATTGACGACATCTCCGTTACTTCTGCGGTAAACACTCAAGAATTCGAACAAAATCTTTCTATTTATCCGAATCCAGTCAGCGAAAACATTCACATTTCTACTTCGACGCCAATTCATAAAGTCACTATTTACAACATGGAAGGCCAACTGGTTTACACTTTGAAAGCTAACGCAAACTACTTAACATTGCCGATGCCTGCTCTCAGCAACGGCATATATATACTCCGTATCGACACCGAATCCGGGGTTATCAATCGAAAGATCACCTTGTCAAAATAAACATTGATTCTTCGTACAAAGCTGTCTATCACACCTGAAGGATGAGTTCACGTTTGTACATTTGTACTGTTAAACCAAAATCTGAAAATAAACACATTTATGAGTGCTGATTACATTTTTGAAACCGCTTGGGAAATTTGCAACAAAGTAGGTGGAATTTACACCGTATTATCTACCAAGGCAGCCACTGTCACCAAGCAATACAACGACCACTACATCTGCGTAGGCCCGGATATTTCCAAAGAACATAATGATGACTTTCTTGAAGATCAAAATCTCTACCGGAATTGGAGAGAAACAGCTCTGAAAGAAGGTTTAAAGATCCGTGTGGGACGATGGAACATTTGCGGTTCTCCCGTCGTCATATTGGTTGACTTCACCCCTTTCTTTGAAAAGAAGAACGACATTCTCACACAGTTTTGGCTCAACTACCAACTGGATTCCATTTCAGGCCAATGGGATTACATTGAGCCGGCACTTTTCGGATATGCAGCAGGGCGCGTTATCGAAAGTTTCTACAATTATTATTGTAGTTCCATGGATAAAATCATCGCACATTTTCACGAATGGATGACGGGCACTGGCATTTTGCATCTCAAGCGAGTCGCTCCGCAAATTGCCACCGTTTTCACCACACCCGCCACCGTGTTACGCCGCTGCATTGCCGGCAACGGACCCCCTCTCTACAGTGACATGCATCAATACAAACCAACAGAGACAGCTCGTCGCTTTGGTGTCCAATCCAAATATTCTCTTGAATCCCTTTCGGCACAACATGCCGACGTATATACAACCGTTAGCGACATAACGAACCACGAGTGTGCCGCCTTTTTCTGCAAACCCGCCGATGTCATCACCATCAATGGTTTTGAAGACGACTTCGTACCAAAAGACGATGCCTACATTACCAAACGAGCCACCGCCCGGAAGACGCTGCTTCATGTCGCTTCTTCACTTATGCAGCAAGACCTTCCCGAAGACTCCATGCTGGTTGTTAACAGTGGTAGATTTGAGTTTAAGAATAAAGGTATTGATGTTTTCATCAAGAGTTTGGCCAAGCTATCACAACAGAATCCGCAACGCACCATTGTTGCTTTCCTAACCGTACCTGCAGGAAATAGCGGCAAGCGTGTGGAATTAATCCAACGGATGTCACAACCAATGGGCAAGCAGCCCATCACGGGAGACTTTGCCACCCACGTGCTGCATGATCCGCATAACGATCCTATCTTACGCGCACTCAAGGAAAACAACCTCTCCAATGCTCCTGAAAACAATATCAAAGTCGTTTACGTTCCTGTATATTTAGACGGAGAAGACGGCATTTTCAACCTCAGCTACTATGACTTGCTCATCGGTTTTGACTTGAGCGTCTTCCCATCATATTACGAGCCATGGGGCTACACGCCATTGGAGAGCATCGCTTTCGGTGTGCCCACCATCACTACTTCATTAGCCGGATTCGGACTCTGGGTGCGTCATCATTTCACAAACCAAGACAGCATCCGCGTCATCGAACGGAACGACAACAACGATGCCGAAGTGGTTGACAACATCGCTCAAGCCATCAACTTCTACTGCGACTGCACGAAGGAGAACAAGCAAAACATCAATGCCATGGCTCAAAAAATCTCCCAACACGCACTATGGACAAATCTATACGACAACTATTTGCGAGCTTACGAAATAGCATTGGCTAAAAGCGACTCCAGATACGAAAAATACCAAAACAAGGTATCCAACGTCGGTCGGATGGTAGAATACTGTAATCAGGAGACCCCGAAATGGCATCGGATTTCCATCAAGTCACATCTTCCACAGACATTAGAAAAATTAGAAGAGCTTTCTGAAAATCTATGGTGGAGCTGGAATTTTGAAGCGCGCGAATTATTTGAAGAGATTGCCGGCCCACACCTTTGGCACGACTGTAATGAGAATCCCGTGTATCTCCTCCAAATACTACCTTTAGACAGATTGGAGAACTTCGCTCAAAATGAAGAATATCTGGAAAAACTCAACAACGTATATAACCATTTCCGTACGTATATGGATACGCCTTGTACTCGTCCTGAAAAACGTATCGCCTATTTCAGTATGGAATTTGGTATCAGCAACGAACTGAAAATATTCTCCGGCGGTCTGGGCATGCTTGCCGGCGACTATCTGAAAGAGGCATCCGACTGCAATGTAAACATGTTAGGGGTCGGCTTACTCTATCGCTACGGCTATTTCACTCAGCAAATATCGGCTCGAGGCGAACAAATCAACTTATATCCGCCGCAAAGTTTCTCCAAATTGCCTATTACTCCGATGAAAGACGAAAACGGAGACTGGCTGAAAATCAGTTTGGCTTTACCCGGACGAAACCTGTATGCCCGTATTTGGCGCGTCAATGTGGGTCGTATTCCATTGTATCTGATGGACACTGATTTCAATGAGAACTGGAACGAAGACCGTGGTGTAACCGCTACTTTGTATGGTGGGGATCAGGAAAACCGACTAAAGCAGGAACTTCTTCTTGGCGTTGGTGGTATCCGTATGTTGAATTTATTAGGTGAAAAGCCATCTCTTTATCATCTTAACGAAGGACATGCCGCATTCCTGAATTTGGAGCGGATACATCAAATCATGCATAACGAGCATGTAAACATGCCGGTTGCCGTCGAACTGGTTAAAAGCAGTTCCCTATATACAACGCACACCCCTGTTCCTGCCGGTCACGATGCCTTCAGCGAAGATTTAATGCGTACCTATTTTGCCTCTTATCCAGCCCGTTACGACATTACCTGGGAAACCTTTATGGGTTTTGGTCGAAAACATGACAGCTATACCAATGACAAATTCTCGATGAGCATTTTGGCATGCCATTTCTCACAAGAAATCAATGGTGTAAGCCGCATCCATGGACGTGTATCTCAAGAAATGTTCGCCGACCTTTACGAAGGACGTTTTGCCGAAGAATCACACATCGGATACGTCACCAATGGCGTTCACTACCCCACCTGGGCCCACAAGAAATGGCAAAAACTACATCGTGAAGTGTTCGGACCCGAATTTGAGCAAGACCGCTCCAATCCTAAAATTTGGAATAAAATATACCAAGTCAAAGACGAAACGATTTGGAATCTGAAGCAGGAACTTCGTCAAGAGATGTTCTCTGCCATCAAGCCCATGTTGAATGAGCAGATGCGTCGTCGCAACGAATCCCCTGCCTTAATAGCCAACACTTTGAAATCAATTCGCGATGACGTTCTAACTATCGGTTTTGCACGACGTTTCGCCACCTACAAACGGGCCCATCTTCTCTTTACCGATGTGGGAAGACTCAAACAGCTGCTTTGCAACGAAGAGCACCCCATCCAATTCCTGTTTGCCGGCAAGGCGCATCCGCATGACAAGGCCGGACAAGACCTTATCACCCGGATTATCGAGTTATCACGCAGACCAGAATTTATTGGTAAAA
>JAZUEE010000166.1:0-6334 GCA_045639985.1 Bacteroidales bacterium | reverse complement strand
CGACATGGCTACGATCCGACTTAACTGCCACGTGGTGAAGATGGTTTTGAAATATTGCCATGACCAAGAGAACTTGCCAAACAACTCAACCGATATCTTCAGAAAACTCTGCGCTGCCACTAACAGGGCGGATTGTACGATAATGAGGATGATCAGAACTATCATTTTGATAAAAGAATAAGCGTGTGGTCTTTATTGTGGAAATGATTATAGACAAGAATGTGTTTCGGAGCGCTGACGGGCGTCTCACGATTGTAAAGAAGATGAACGGGAATGACGTTGCGTTTCAATAAAGTTGCGCCGACGTAAACGCCAAACGAGGAGGCAGAGAACGATTCTCCAAACAAATGTTTAAACCATACGATATTTTTTTCCGGACAAACCTGTTGGACAAACTGATGATAAACCGCATCATTGTCGCAATCGCCGCTCAAGCCGAGCACTACTGCGGAAAGGTTATTAAGAGAAACACCAGCGTTGGAGAGCATGCGATGAACTGTTTCCGATAGTTGCTTCATCGTTGGCTCGTAAAGCATCTCCATAGCATCCATGCGACAAAGGGTACTGTCATGTCGTTGGTCGGAGAGTAGCATATTCAGGGAACAACTGCCCGAGAGTGAACCTTTGCTGTCGGCACGTTTCAGCACTTCGGGGCGAATGTCGCCGGATTTCCAATAACCGATTTTGCCGAGCATGTCGAAATAGGCAGGGGTCATTTCGTCTTGTCCCCCCACTAACGCGCTGTGTATCATTCCTAAACGCATCTGCACAAAAGCATCCATCAGACTGCCGTCGAAAGAGGTGCCGCGATGCGAGTAAGTGCAGTTGTAGCCATGACATTTCAAATGCAACGCCACCTGTGAACTTATCGTATTGTGGGTGGATTGCATAAAGTAGGTCGGTTGCAGAAATTCCTCCCCATTGTCAATCATGGCGCGGAGAAATTTTTCTGTGTTGTCGATACAGCCAAGTCCCGTGCCGGTGATAATGGCATCCACGTTTTCCATATTGCCCTTTCGTAGCGCATCCACGGCCGTGACAGTGGCACGTTTCAGCAACTTGCCCATGCGCCGCGCCGCCATTGGCGCGAAATAGTCCTTATAGTCGGGCTCAATACTTTCATTATAGGATTGCGCCGGCATAATAGGTTGTTCAAACCAGTCATCATTCAACGGTTGTTGAATGGAAATATGCGAAGCCGCCTGAATGTAACATTCCCGGGATTCTTTATCTTGGAACTTGAAACTTGGAACTTGAAACTTTGAAAAGATACAGGATGAGTCATTGCCTCCAAACCCAAATGAGTTGGTGAGTACATGCTGTAGCGTTACGTTCTCAATTACGTGATCAACGGGTCGGAAAGTATGTTGTTCAATGGGGGTCTCGTATCCAAGGTTGGCGGGGATAAAGCCGTGTTGCAGGGCGAGGATGGAGATAACGCTCTCCACGCCGCCGGCAGCGCTGGTGGTGTGTCCCGTATAGGATTTTGTGGAGGATACGGGCGGCATTTGGTCGCCGAACACGCGCATCATGGCGATGCCTTCGCACTCGTCGTTGTTGCCCGTGCCCGTGCCATGCGCATTAATATAGTCGATATCGTCCGGTTTCAGTCCGCTGCTTTCCAACGCTTGCACCATGGCGCGGAAGGCCCCCTCGCCGTTGGGCGACGTGGCAGTCTGGTGGAAAGCGTCACAGGCATTGCCATAGCCGGAGAGGATGCATAGCGGCTGCACGCCGCGTTCTTGTGCGCACTGCTCCGATTCTATTACGAGGTAGGCAGCCCCCTCACCGAGATTCAGCCCGTGGCGATTGGCGTCAAACGGGCGGCAGGCCTCACGATCCAAGATCATCAGGGTGTTGAAGCCGTTGAGATGGAAGGCGGATAGGCATTCTGTGCCACCCACAACAGCCATGTCAACACGTCCTTCGCGAAGGAGGTTGGCGCCGAGGATGATGGCATTGGCCGCCGAAGAACACGCCGTGGATATGGAAGTGATTAGGTTAAACCGACCTTCAAACTGCTGGGCGATGAGGTCGGTACAAGCCCCGCAGTCGTGCAGGGCGATGTATTCGTTTTTGTCGTTATTGTTCAGAAAATCATTATAGTAGAGCTCGCTTTTTTCCATGCCACCTACAGTATTGCCGTTGATAAAGGCGATACGTTTGCGGACATTCCCATTCAGGTGCGCTTCCGCCAAAGCTTCCTGTATCGCTACACGACCCAGTAGCGAAGTCCGTGTGATTTTTTGTTCCGATTGGTAATGAATAAGGCATTTGAGCTCCTCGTCGCTATAGGGTACCTCGCCTACGGGGATGTCCGTGTGCTTGGTGTGTAGATAGCGAATGGGACCGATGGCTTTTTCGCCCGCTTTGAGTTTCTCCAAAGTGGCAGTCTTGCCTGCTCCCAAAGATGTGATAATCCCCGTCCCTGTAACGACAATTCTGTCCATTAACTATTTTGTTCTGTGTGCGTTGATATATTCGGCCATCACACGTACGGACTTGAAAATCTCTTTGCCCTCATTGGCGTTGGCCAACTTGATGCCGTAATTTTTTTCCATCAATACGATGAGTTCGAGAGCATCAATAGAATCTAAACCAAGACCTTCCCCAAAAAGCGGTGCGTTTTCATCTATGTCGGCAGGTGTCATTCCTTCCAAGTTCAGTACGTCGATAATTTCTTTCTTTAATTCTTCAACTAATTGTTCCATTGTAACTTGAGCTTTATTAAAAAACGGGGGCAAATATAAGAAAAAAGAGGTTAGCTTCAACTTCTGGATTTTTGCACAATCAGGAATCGTTTTCTTCCGTACAAATCATTAAGAGAAAGGGTTTCGCTATAACCTTCTTGTAAAAACAAGGAAGATAGTTCTGAATGATAGTCTTCAAATGTTTCCAAATAGATTTTCCCCGATGGTTGAAGACATTGTTTGCCTATTAGGGCGATGGCTTCATAGAAAATCAAGGGCCGTTCATCGGGTACGAATAGTGCGGTGGCGGGCTCGTGCTCTCGAACGTTTATGTGCAATTGCGCACGCATCGTTTCGGGAATGTAGGGTGGGTTGCTGACAATAAGGTCGAACTTTTCTGTGGGAAACGGCAAGTGCTCCCAGTCGCACATGTCATGCTGGGCAAAACTAACGGCAGCTCCTAAATCTGTGGCGTTTTTTCGGGCAACGTCTAATGCTTCTTGGGAAATGTCAGAGGCGAAAACCTTGGCGGCGGGCAGACTTTTCGCTAACGAGATGGCAATGCAGCCGCTTCCGGTTCCAATATCCCAGATATGGGGCGTCGTATGTGCATAGTCGTGTACAATTTTGTCCACCAATTCTTCTGTTTCCTGTCTGGGTATCAGTACGGAAGGAGATACATGGAACGTGTTTCCATAAAAGGAGGTTTCTTTCAATACGTATTGTAAAGGTTTTCCTGCAGAAAGAACGGATGCATCCTTTTGAAAATCATGTAGTTGTTCGTCTGTAAGCGACTGTTTCCCGATTAAAGCCAATTCGTAGGCCGGAATCGACAATTTGGTTTGTAGGTAGATTTTTACAATGGCAGCCGCCTCATGTTCGTCATAAAGCGGCTGCAGCGTATGTTTTAAGGTTTTAGTAAAATCTTGAATGGTCATAAAAACAATCTTTTCCTAAACATAAAGATGGTAAATCGGATAATCATCTTTACTGAAGGATGATTTTTTTAGTGACAATTTGGTTGTTGTCCAAAATTTTCAGGAAGTAACATCCGGCTGGCAAATTGTTGAAAGACATCGTGTTCACGCCAGAGTGAAGGATTTCGGAACGAAGCATCCGGCCGGAAATGTCATAAAGGTAACAAGGAATGTTTTCGGAGTTGGTTTGCGCCGTAATGTAGCAATTTTCGGAAACAGGGTTCGGGAAGACATTGTAGCGGGTTTCCAACTGGATGTTTTCTTCAACACCTACTAAACGAAGGGCTTCTTTGACGGCTTGATAAGCGTCAACTTTTCCATATCCGAAGCGGATAGTGCCGGAAGCTGCGGTGTTTTGATCATTGTAGGCGGTGTTGATAAGGATTTCTTTTACTTGGGCAGCTGTAAGATAAGGATTGGCCTGCAGTACCAAAGCGGCAACACCGGAAACGAAAGGACAAGCCATGGATGTGCCGGAAATAGCTCCAAAGCCATACGTCCTGCCATTGAAAGTCACTTTTTTCTTATAATCATGTTCTGGGAAATCAGTAGTATAAGAAGAAATAGATGAAGTGATATCTACTCCGGGAGCGGAGATTTCGGGTTTCATGACTCCTTCATGGAAGCCAGGACCATAGGATGAAAAATCAGCAATTTGGCCACCTACCAAAATGCCAGCTGGATTGATAAATTGTTTGCTGTGCGCAGCTACGGAGATGGCGCAGTCAATGTTGGCCGGAGTGCCTACGCCATATTCAGGGTCGCCGGACACCCAGTCCGGATGTTGGGCGGGAGCTACGAAATCGCCACCCCAGTTGCCCCATGCTTTGGTGAGTTCGGCCACGTTCCAGGCATGGAACGTTCCTGCATTACTGGTAACGGCTAAGCAGTATTTATAAAGCGAGTTTCTTTGCACACGGAGACGAACTTTTGGGGATTGGTTGTATGGATTACAGGATTCGATCTCGTAATTGTAGATGATCGTGTCGTTGTTGACAACAAGGAATGTGTCCACATATCCGTCATTTCCCGCAGTGGGAATGAAAGGGGTGGAGGCAATAATCTCCATATTGCTGTTCATAACCTCCAAAGAGAAATTAAAAGAACTGTTGGCAGAGCTCATCATAGAGAGGGAAGAACCCCATAAATAGCCATTGTCGTAAGGCATTTTGAATTGGGAACGAAGGGTGTCTCCGTCGCCCTCAAAAGTATGTTTGATGTGGAAGTTGACATCGCCGTCGTTTCCGGCACTTACGATAAATACCACGCCGAGGTCGTAAAGACGTTGCATGGCTTCTGCCAAAAGACCGGTGCCATCCATGTTGTCCATGCAATATAATCCCCAACTGCCGCTGATAACTAATCTTTTGCCTTCGCTCTGGGCCACTTGGTACATCCAATCCCAAGCGTCAATGACGCTGCTTACAGAGTCCAAATAGAGGGTGGCAAATAAAAGGTCAGCGTCGTATGAAATACCTCTGTAAACGGTACCTGCACCGGCACCACCGGCAATGCCGGCACAGTGCGTGCCGTGATAGCCGTAGTCATATTGGTTGGCTGTGTCGCAGCGGGCATTCAGCAATTGCTCTTGCCCAATGTATTCTGTGCCGTAGGAATATCCTGCAGGAGCCGGTCCGGATGTCTTAAATTGGTCCCAAGCACGCAATACGCGATAGTGGGTCATCGATGTATCATAAAACATGGGATGGGTGTAGTCAAATCCCCAGTCTGTTACGCCAATGATAACTCCTTTGCCGGAAAATGCTTGAGGTAAGTCTATGCCCTGCCAAACACTGTCTGCACGCACGTCAAAGGCGGATTTGTTTAAGCATACTTGCCCTAACGAACAAAAGATGCTACTTGCAAAAAGTACAAAAAATAAAAATTTTTTCATTGTATGATAATTTATATGGCTGATTTTTAAATTGTTAAAGTTAATCTTTCATGCGGAATCCCAAAATGTTTAAAAATTCAGGCAAGTTTGCATTTTGTTCCGTCATGTTTCGGAATTTGTCTTCCGCACTGATGATTACTTTCTTTTCTTCTTTATGCTCATCTACCGAGATTTCGATGTCATCAATGTTTAGAGAGAAATGGTTGCGCCAATATTCTACGATGGCCTGTTTGTTGGTTTCAAATTGATCTTTTTGGATGCCGTTTTTAACTACTATATATATAGTGTCGTTCTCGTAACGAGGAACTTCATCTTTCAAATTGTAGTATATTAAATGATTGTTTGAAAACAGTTCGTCAAAGAGCGATTTCCAACATTGTTCAAAAGTTTCCTGCCCACTTTGAACTTGCGGGGTGGTGGCAGGTGCCGTCTCGGAAGGGGTAGGCATGGCGGCTTCCGAAGGAAGGGTGTTTTGTTCGTTAGAGACGGTTGCGGTTGAGTCTTGGCCTTCGGTAAGATTATTTGCGGAAGTCGTCTCCTGCGCAATTTTCGTTTCGTTCACGGTAGTTGCGGGGACGGTCCGTTGGGCAGTCACCACGTCCTTGATGGAAGGCATCGCCTTGATAGGCGGAGTCCCTGGGTTGACGAAACCCTTGTTGGAAATTTTCGGCGTTTCAGATAGCTGCGCTCTCAGGGAGTTGGCATCTGCGGCGGGCGCCGTCCCGCCTCCGGGGTTATTTTCGCTCCTGCGATTGCCTGGCTTTTTTGAACAG
>JAZUEE010000165.1:0-6853 GCA_045639985.1 Bacteroidales bacterium | reverse complement strand
AGCAGGAGGCTCTCGGTAAGAAGAAGATAGCCGATGCCGAGGCTTACGCCATAGAGCAGAAGGGACGCGCCGAGGCCGAGGCACTGCGCCTCAAGGCTGAAGCCTACAAGGAGTACGGCGACGCCGCCAAGGCACAGATGGTCATCGAGAAGTTGCCCGAAATCGCTGCCAGCGTGGCCGAACCTATCGCATCTATCAAAGACGTCCACATCTACGGCAGTGACGGCAAAGGCGTGGCCGAAATGTCAGGCAACGTGCCCACGGTCATCCGCCAGACTATGGATGTTGTCTCCGATGCCACCGGCGTCAACATGGGTGAGATTATGAAGACGACAACCCTTGAGGGCGCCGTGAAACGCACCTCTGGAAAGTAGAACTGCTATTTCATAATATAAATGTAGGGACGTAGGTGCTGCGTCCCTACATTTATATTAAGCAAGTTCTTGACATAGAAGGAGATTCTGTTGAATTACTCCGTTTTTTTTTCTTTTGTGTCACAAAACGGACGGTTTTTCCGACTTAATAATAAACGTCAGTTGTGAAAAATTTCGAGCGCGCATATTATGAGCACTATCGGACTCTTTGGGCCATAGCAGTGAAGATGCTGGGTGACGAGCCTGCTGCGGAGGATGTCCTGCAGGATGTCTTCACAGCCTACTACCAGCAGAGCCGCGAGGACGGACGAATCCGCAATCCCAAGAGCTGGTTGGCCCGCGCCACTGTCCATAAGTGTACCGACGTGATTGCCTATCGCAACCGCTATGTGGAGATTGAGCAGGTCGCCAATACCGTTTGCGAAGATGACGCACTTACCAAAAAATTGCAGCTCTCCGATTTGCAAAAGATACTGGCACAACTTTCGGACAAGGAGCGACAGTTGGCCGTTCTTTACAGCGAGGGCTTCTCCTATCGTGAAATCGCCGACATTACACAAATGCGTTTCACCTCAGTGGGTAAAACCTTGTCCCGGATAATGAACAAATTGTATGACATTTTGAAATCGATGAACTATGAAATGCCTAAATGACACGTTAATACAACAATACATAGATAATGAATTGTCGCGGTGGAGGATGCTCCGCGTGGAAAACCATCTGCTTCATTGCAAGGAATGTGAACGCAGAGTGTTGGAACATCAGGCCAAAGTGGATTTGGTGCGCGCGGCATTCAATGAGTCTTTCCCACGTGGTTTTGCAGTGCCCACGTGGCAGCCTGCCGACAGACGCAAAATCATACGCCGGCGTTTGACCATCGCGGGAGCGGCTGCAGTCACCATAGCCATTATCCTAACACTAACTCTTCTGCACCAACCCAAAGAGGTGCAGGCCCAGCCGCAACCTTCTATGGTCATCCGCTATGAAATCGCCGATGAGTACGATGCCAACCAACCTGTTGACCAACAGGAATACGCGGTGAAGGTGTACAGGGAGTAGTTTAAGGTTTAAAGTTTAAGGTTACAGGTTTGAAGTTTCAGGTTGTACACTCATCTACTTCTCTATCTTTCCGCATTATCACATTACCGCATTATCACATTACCGCATTATCGCATTACCGCATTATCACATTACCGCATTATCGCATTATCGCATTAACACATTAATATTATGAATAAAACAGTCATTTTCACCGCTTTGCTGCTGGTCGCGATGTTTGTCGGCCGCGCACAAAATTTGATGGACAACTACCAAAGCGGCACCGTGAAGCTGGTGCCCGAATCCTCTTACGCACAGGGCAACGATTGGAATCAGGTGTTCCGCTCCTATAATGACAAAATGTACGGCAGACATATCGGCAAGCGCAAGTATATCGTTGTGCTGCCCGACGAATCCGTGATTGTCAGCCACGCGTACACCAACTATTACACGCTTTTTGACAAGAACGGCAAGTTCGTGCGCGAGTTTGGCTTGAAGAACAGCTCCGGCCAGCGTCTGAAATCCATAAGGCCCATTGCCGGCGTGTTGAACAGCAACACCCTTTATACGCAGGCTGACAATATGGGCAAAATTCATTTTTGCGATTTCAACGGCAATATCAAGCGGACCATCACCATCAATTTCGGGGTGGATAAGATTCTGCCGTTGCCCAACAGCAAGTTGTTGATTTCCGGTTTTTCTGTCGGTAAGACCTCAAAAGACGTGGTAGCTATTTACGATTACAAAAATTCAACCCAGAAAATCATCTGGAGCCACGTCCAAGAAAAGCTCTCCACAGGGAATAACAGCGCTTTGTTTTACTATAAAGCCCAATTGGATAACGGCTCGATGATAAGTTTCGATTTGGATCCGGCAAGCTCCATTTCCCCGAAAGTCCAGATTGCCGTGGTAAATGGCAAGATCGTGGTGGCCGACCCGTACAAGAACTGGGTGAACATCTATGCTACGGATGGCTCGCAAGTCGGTTGCAAGGACATTACATTTGGAAAGAAGACGATGTCTGTGGAAGAGCAGAAGAAGATTATGCGTGAGCATATTGCCCGTTTCAAGGATGCTGAAACGCAGGCGGCCAATATGCACATATCTGTGGCGGAATACAATAAGGTGATGAAGGACGTCATCCAAAAGATGGAGTCTGACTTGAACAAAATCAGCACACCGCTCACTTTGCCCGTTTTCTCAACCGTTATTCAAGATTCGGACGGCAATCTGCTGTTTTTCGAGATTCCGGAGGATGAGGGCGACAACCAGTTCAACGTCTGGATTTATCAGGACGGCGGCACGTTTGTCTGCAAAAGCCATTTCGTCTGCAACAAATACGATTTGGTCATCAATTCCGACAAGATAGTCTTCCACAACGGCTATATCTACAGTGCACAGGAGTTGAAAGGCGCTTCCGGCATTCCTATGCGGCTGGTGAGATTCCAACTCCAGTAGAGGCGTGGCGCGCCGCGTACGACCATAAACCTTGGGGATTCCGCTGCAACCGGATGCCGATTCTGTCTTTTGCCCATGCGCCACGCACCATTCCGGAAGGCTGCTGCGCAGCAGCCTTCCGGAACCTCCAACGTTTACAACAATCTTGATTTTCAACAATTTTCTCCTCCGCAACCCAAGCATCGCTCCATTTTTCACGTTACTTATAGTATAATGCAAAAACCAAACCTATGAAAAAGTTCACATATTCAGTATGGAGACAATCCATTGTTTTCATACTCTTTATTCTGCTTTCCGGCAAACAGGTATTTGCCCAGCAGGATACCATAGAGAAATACTATGCTACGTATACCTCAGCCACCTGGTGTACCAACCCGGACTCGCTGCACAACAAGGGACAGTATCGTGAATCCATCGAATCGTTGAAAAAGGACACTCTGATCAAAAATTTTATCCGGTACTATCAACTGGCCGCCGATTATGTGATGCTCGATGAAATCGATTCAACCTTTTTCTACTTGAATCGTTTTGTGGAAACATCCCCTGACGACAAAGTGATTTTTGTTGACCACCGTTTTGAAAGCCTTCCAAAATCCGATTCCATACAATGGAAAATGCTAACCGACAAAATCGTAGCCCTCTATTTTGAAAGTGTGGGGCCTGTAAAAGATTCTGCGCTCGCCCAAGAATTGTTCTATCTGAGCGCTTTAGACCAGAAATATCGGTTGTATCGCGGCGTGTTATGGCAAATTCCTAAAGACTCAGCCGAGTTCGCGGAAGCAGATAAAGAGATGCACGATCTGTTTAAACGAACAAAAGAAATCTATGAGAAATACGGTTTCCCTGGAATATCTCTGTACCATTGCGCATGCCTGACCATTTTTTTTACAATATTGTCCATTTTTTTTACAGAAATGTGCAATATTATAAAACATAATTCGTTAATAATTCGCTTTTTGCACTTTTGGGCACGATTGTAGATAGGTTACATCATTATTGTAGTAAACAGACGCATCCTGCGTCTAAATTTTTTATTTTGCATATATGAAACAGTTTACTATTATCCTCCTTTCGCTGCTGTCGTTGACAACGGCTTTTTCACAAAACAAGTATGCTTTGTCGGGAACGATGATCGATTCTCTTAGCCACGAGAAAATCTTCTATGCCACAATCGGTCTGCTCACTCCTGATTCCAATGCGCGGGTGGTGGCCAACACGTTCTCCGGTGCCGACGGCCGCTTCACGCTGGCGGATATCTCTGCCGGCGACTATCTGTTGAAAGTCTCCCTCGTCGGCTATGATATGCTCAGCATACCCGTGTCGGTTAAGGGCGAACAGCGCAAAATAGAGTTGGGCGAAGTGATGATGAAGAAGGTAAGTAACGATTTGCAGGAAGTTACGGTCAAGGGCGAAAAGCCCGTGTATATGATGGATGGTGAAAAAACGCTCTACAACGTATCTGATGACCCCACGGTGCAGTCGGGCACGGCGGCTGACGCGTTGCAGAACGCGCCTGGCGTGGAGGTCGATGTGGAAGGCAACATCACGCTGCGCGGTGTCTCGTCCGTGGAAATTTGGCTCAACAACAAACCCTCCAATATGAACGAGGAGGCCCTCAAGCAGTTCATCCAGCAGATGCCCGCCGGCACGATTGAGAAGATTGAGGTGATTACCAACCCGTCGGCACGCTACAGCGCCAAAGGCAGCGGCGGCATCATCAACATTGTGACCGCATCCAAAATTAAGAAGAACAGCTTCTTCAGTTTCGGTGTGCGCGGCTCGTCCACCCCGAACGTATCACCGTTCCTGTCGTATGTCTATGCCAACGAGAAGTTTTCTTTCAGTGCGTATGCCAACTATCGGTATAGTATTACGAAGAGTAGAGGTTCTTCCGAAGGTACGACGTTTAACAATGAAGGCGACACGGCTGAATTTTCCAGCAGTGAATATGATTGGAAAAACAGAACCCATAGCCCCGGACTTTACCTTCACGCTTCCTATGACCCTGACACAATGAACACTTTCTATTTCTGGGGCGGTATGTATCCGTCTTTCGATAATTCTTTTTCTACTGGTTCTTGTGTCTGGCATAGATATCTCTATGATGTTGGTGATTACTCTTATAACGCAATAGATAGTTCTAAAGGCTTTGGCTTCGGCGGATATGGTGGTTTGTGGTATGAACACAAATTCAACAGCAAGGGCCATAAGATTTCCTTTGATGTGAATTACTCCGGATGGCTCTCCAAACACTCCTTGATGTCCAATCGTGATTACACCATATACGATAGGGACAAACTTTGGTATTCAAACCAAAGATACGCTATGAATAATTCAAGCGCCTCGGTGGATTACACCATACCTTACCACGAAAATGGCGAAATAGAGTTGGGCGTTTCCGGCTCGTACGGCCGAACAAACAAGTATTATTATTTGGATACGTTGGTGTTTGGAACAGATTCTGACCTGGAACGAGACATGCTACGTTCCTACGATTGCCTTACGCAGAATTACGGCGGCGAGGGGTATGTCACCATCCAACATCGTTTCGGCAACTTCACTATCAAAGGCGGCCTGCGTACCGAATATGAAGGCTATGATTTGAAATTCATAAGTGCGCCGCAATATGATATGCGGAAAGGCTACTGGGGACTCTTCCCGTCTCTTCACTTGAGCTACCGAACCAAGTCGATGCACAATTTCAAGCTGAGCTATACGCGCCGGGTGGATAATCCTTCCACGGATGAGTTGTCGCCGTTCATTTTTTACGATGAAGACTCCTATCGTACGGGCAATCCGGATTTGCGCCAGGCCTACACCAATTCTTTGGAAGCCGGCTGGACAAAGTTCTTCCCGAAGTTCGGTAATGTGAGTATCAATGCCTATTTTAAGAATACAAAAGATGAATACAGCAATTTGACGGATGTGGCATACGATCCTTTCTTTGGCCGAATCGTGAGCTTCAGCAAACCAATCAATGCGGGCAAGTCGCTGAATACAGGACTGGAAGCCAGCGTGATGTACCGACTCAAGGCCTTTATGAACATCCGCTTTTATGCGAATATGTACTATGCGAAAACCTCCTTCCAATTCCGCGATGAGGCAGACCCTTATACGGTTGAAAATCTGGGCTATAGCTTCCGACTTAACTTCTGGGCTAAGTTGTGGAAAGTCTTGGAGGTCAACGCCTCTGCCAACTACCATTCCAAGAGTAAGTCGTTGTTCACAGTTACGCAGCCCCGTTACTCCATTGATTGCGGTTTGCGTGCCGAGTTCTGGAAGCGCCGCATCTCCGTCCATTTGGATGTGACCGACATTTTCAATTGGAACAAGGAAACCTCTATCAGCAACAATCCGTACTACGTGACCAGTAACACCAGTTGGAACAGCTGGTTTGGCCGCAGCATCCGTGCCGGCATCACCTTCAAGTTCGGCAAGATGGAGCTGGAATCACAGGCTAACCAAGGTGGCGGAATGCAGCCGCAAGGGATGTAGAGACTTTAGGTTTCAGGTCTCAGGTCTCAGGTCTCAGGATCCAGCTTCTCTACCATTCTACACACTCACCTTCCCGTTCACTTTTCACTGCTCACTCAAAAATCAATGATATGAAAAGAACCATTTTATTATTAACATTTGCGGTTTTGGCGCTTTGCGTCTCCGCGCAGAAACGCGACAAGGCAGTCGTGAAAAAGGAAAAACAATTGGTTGGTGATTTTGTGGAAATCCCGGCGCAACATATAGCAGTGGATGTTTTGGATGTTGAGACGGGCGAGGTGATTGGTCAAAAAGAAATCACTTTGGCTAAAATATGTATGCTCAAAACGGAAGTCTCTCGTGCGTCGTATAATGCCTTCTTGGAAGATTTGAAAGCGCAGGGTAGGATGGCGGATTACGAGAAAGCGCGAGTTCACGACAAAGAATGGGATACTCTCATTCAAAAGTACAAGGATTTGAAAGCGCCAGAACTCGGCGAATATCCTGTT
>JAZUEE010000164.1:0-2299 GCA_045639985.1 Bacteroidales bacterium | reverse complement strand
TGTCCACCGTGACTGCCGGACGCCAATATTGATACGTGTAATTGCCTGTCTCTTCCATAGTTCCTTTTGTCTGTCGCGTGAATTCAACAAGGCGGCAAATATAGCATTTTTTGTTTTTATCTAAAATAGCCCTGGAATGACGAGACTCTAATTAAGCCAGTGGTCAAAGTTTAAAGTTTAAGGTTTAAAGTTTAAGGCTCAAGGCTAATGGTTAAAAATACTATCTTTGCGCCCCTAAATTTTATCGAAATGGATGCAGCTTTGTTTGAACATATCTTTACGGTCATTATGCTAATTGCCAACATCGTAACCGTCTTCCTGGCCGCCCGTGGCAGCCGGTGGACTTGGATCTTCGGTGTGGTGACTGGCGTCATATTGTGTTACAACTTCTTCCATGACAGACTCTATCTGAGCTTTGCCTTCAACGTCTATTCCACCATCGCCTCCATTGTGGGTGTCTTCAGTTGGAAGAAGAAGTCCGAAGACAACAAGCGCACCATTTGCTGGGGCAATCCCGTCTGGCCGCTCCTCGTCGTGGCAGCGCTCACGGTCAGCGTCTATTTCTTCGATGCCAATGTGCTCCACTCCAACCTGCCGTTTATCGACTGCCTCATTCCGTCTCTCCAGGCCGTGGCCACTTTCCTTATGGTCAGAAAAGATATCAACGCGTGGGTGATGTACCTTATCTGCAATTGCATCTACATCCCCCTGGGCCTTATGAGCCATCAGTACAAATGGCTTTTCATCAGCGCCTGCTTCCTCATCACAGCAACCTACGGAATGGTATCTTTTGTGAAGGCTTGGAAACAATCGAAAACCAATAATTAGGCAAATATATATTTACTTACCCAGTTTATTTTGATTTTATAGATTTGGGCGGCCCGGCACCGCCCACGCACCTTTCCAACGCTGTGCCGTCGCGCTTTCCGCACTAACTTGCTGCCCACCCACCATGCGCCGCAAGGCGCAAATTTGCTTCCGATTTGCACGGATTTGCTTCCATATAAAACACCACCGTCCGCCCACACGCACGCAAGTAAATGTGCTTCAATCGCTGCCGCGGCCCCCTATCGCATAGCCCGAAGGCCCTATTCGCTTCAGATTAGCATAGATTTGCTTCCCCGACAGGCGGCGACAGCAGGTATTTCCTTCGGCGCAAGCCATCCCGCGCCGCCTCCGCACTTCGCCATTCCTCCGCTGGTTGCGACCTCCACTGCCATTACGGTCTTACCCGGGGTACATATATCAAAAAAAATCGGTGTAAAACCTCATTGGAATTACACCGATTGTTTGGCGGACCGGACGAGACTCGAACTCGCGACCCCATGCGTGACAGGCATGTATTCTAACCAAACTGAACTACCGATCCGTTCGTTGTTTGAACGCGGCAAAAATACACTTTTTTCTAATAGTTATCACACTTTTTGAAAAAAAATTTTTTGCCTTTAGTTTTCATTATTTCAATAAGTTACAAAAATTACCCTTTAAAACCTCCATGTCAAACCGAAATAATATAGGAAGGGAAGTTGGAAAATTACGTCATTTGTGATACGATCGACGTAGAACACATTTTTGTAATTATAGACATTGGAGAAGGAAATACTAAGTTCCAAAGTGTTTCTTTCACCCAAGAAAAATTTCTTTTTCGCACCTATATCCAAACGATGATAGCTTGGCAAACGAGAGCCATTCAGTTCAGCAAGGAAGAAGTACACATCTTCATTGCCGTGGATATAATCGTCGTTGATATTGCCAGGATTATAATGAGGATAATAAGCCTGGGTCTGCGTGAACGGGAATCCCGTACCGAAATTCCAACGAGCGTCAACCTGCCAAGACTTGCGCTTGCCGAAAGAATAGGAGGCCAACAAGTTTATATTGTGTCGTCTGTCAAAGTGCGGATTGTATTGGATAACACCATCATCACGCTTCACCCAGCCCAGTGAGTACACCAACCACACATAGAAACCTTTATCTTCATATTTGACCGTAATATCGCCACCATAGGCACGGCCTTTTTCCCATATAAACTCCTCATCGGAATCATACATCTTGTATCGGTTGGCAGAAATCAACTGCGAAAAGTTTTTGTAATAACCTTCCAAATTGATACTTACATTTGGAATAGGATCATACTCCACACCTACGATGATGTGCTGTGCTTTTTGCAGACGGCCTTTTATCGAATCACCGTTCAACATACAGTCAGAGAGTAACGAACTGCCGACCGGAGAAGAGAGAAATCCAGAAAAGAGGCTCACGACGTCACGGTCGGAACTGACTGCTATCAGATTCTGAG
>JAZUEE010000163.1:0-10219 GCA_045639985.1 Bacteroidales bacterium | reverse complement strand
CTTCTGTGAAAGTTGCCGGTGACCGTTTCAGTAATGGTATTATTGACTATATGCGTAAAAAACATAATATCGCTATCGGTGTTGCTACGGCTGAACAAATCAAAATCAATGTCGGTTCGGCTATTGAAGATCTTGAAAATCCTCCTGCCGAATACGAAGTCTATGGCCGTGACTTGCTTCAAGGTATTCCAGTGGCTGTCAAAGTCAGCCACCGTGAAATTGCACAGGCATTGGACCGCTCTATCGCATTGATTGAAACGGCTGTTATCAATGCTCTTGAAAAAACTCCTCCAGAATTGTCCGCCGATATCTATCGTACGGGTATTTACCTCGCTGGTGGTGGCTCCCTCCTCCGAGGTCTTGATAAACGTATCAAGAAAAAAACCAAATTGAATGTTCATGTTGCCGAAGATCCTTTGAAAGCGGTAGCTCGTGGTACTGCTATTGCACTGAAGAATTTTGACAAATTCCCATTCCTTATGAAATAATGTTGCAAGGCCGTCATTCCGACGGCCTTTTTTTATTGCAATTTCTCATTTTTTCTAAAAACTTAAAACTAAAAACTATTTTTGTATTTTTGCAAGTTTTATAATAAAATCGTAAAATGCAAGAAATCAGAAACATAGCTATTATTGCCCACGTTGACCATGGCAAAACAACACTCGTAGATAGAATTTTATACCAGTCTCATTTGTTTAGAGACAACCAACAAGTACAGGATCTTGTACTGGATAATAATGATTTGGAACGTGAACGTGGTATAACCATCCTTTCCAAAAACGTTTCCGTTCGTTATAAAGGAGTTAAAATTAATGTGATTGATACTCCGGGTCACAGCGACTTCGGTGGTGAGGTGGAACGCGTACTCAACATGGCAGACGGCGTGCTTTTGGTCGTAGATGCCTTTGAAGGCCCTATGCCGCAAACCCGTTTCGTTACCCAAAAGGCCATAGAACTCGGGCTTAAGCCCATTGTGGTTATCAATAAGGTTGACAAACCCAATTGCCAACCCGAACTTGCCCAAGAAGCGGTCTTTGAATTGATGTTCAATCTTGGCGCTAATGATGATCAACTTGATTTTCCGACGGTTTATGGCTCCGCAAAAAACGGTTGGATGGGGCCGGATTGGAAAACTCCTTCAAACGATATTTCCTATCTGTTGGATACCATCATCAAACATATTCCTGCTCCTAAACCAGAATCTGGCAACTTGCAGATGATGATTTCCTCCTTGGATTATTCATCATACGTGGGTCGTATCGCTGTAGGTCGTGTGAAACGCGGTAGTATTTCCTGGGGACAAAATGTTTCTTTGGTCAAACGTGACGGCTCTGTTCAACAAGCCAAGGTGAAAGAGCTGTATGTTTTTGAAGGTCTTGGAAAAGAAAAAATCAAAACTCCTGTAGAAGCAGGTGAACTTTGCGCCGTACTTGGTTTGGATGATTTTGAAATCGGTGACACTGTGGCCGATTATGAAAATCCCGAACAGCTGCCTCCTATCAAAGTGGATGAACCGACCATGAGTATGCTGTTCACCATCAATAACTCCCCATTCTTCGGCAAAGAGGGCAAATATGTGACATCTCGTCATTTGCGTGACCGCCTTTTTGCAGAATTGGAGAGAAACCTCGCCATGCGTATTGAGGAAACCGATTCTCCTGACCGTCTTAATGTGTTCGGACGCGGTATTTTGCATTTGTCTATTCTGATTGAAACGATGCGCCGCGAGGGCTATGAATTGCAGGTTGGTCAGCCACAGGTTATTATTAAGGAAATTGACGGTCAAAAATGTGAACCTATCGAGGAACTTACGGTGCTCGTGCCCGATGAGATGTCCTCTCGCGTTATTGACTACGTTTCCCGTCGAAAAGGCGAAATGCAGGCCATGGATACGCTTAATGACCGTGTGCATCTGACGTTTACGATTCCTTCTCGTGGTTTGATTGGTTTGAGCAACCAATTGCTGACGGCTACGGAAGGCGAAGCCATCATATCCCATCGTTTTATGGAATTTCAACCGTGGAAAGGTGAAATTCCCGGTCGTCATGCCGGCTCTTTGATTGCGATGGAAACAGGTCAGGCCTATGCTTATTCACTGAATAAATTGCAAGATCGCGGCCGTTTCTTCATTGAACCCGGTGATCAAGTTTATGCAGGTCAGGTTATTGGCGAACATATTCGTCCGGGAGATTTGGTCATTAATGTCTGCAAATCTAAAAAACTTTCCAATATGCGTGCCGCTGGTTCGGATGAGAAGCTGATTTTGGCACCCGCTATCAAGTACTCTTTGGAGCAATATATGGAATTTATTGCCAAAGACGAATATTTGGAAATTACGCCGGAGTCATTACGTTTACGTAAAATCATCTTGGACGAAATTGAAAGAAAACGTGCCAACCAACGTGCTGAAAGTGCACAATAAAATTAGCATTTCATGCAAAAAGAGGAATTTTATCAGCATTTATGTGAGGAGTTGCGGGAAAATCGCTCGCTCTATCCATACTATAAGCTGATAGATGGAAGTGTGGCGCAACAGCAATTCCGCAAGGCCTACTTTTTGCAGCGTTTAGATTATTTGGATCAGCATATTGATTTGACCGATCATCCTGCTATTTGGGATTGTGGCTGTGGATATGGTACCTCGTGTCTTTACTTAGCTATGAACGGCCAATCAACGTATGGTACTACATTGGAATATTATGCGGATCAGATTGGCAGACGCAAACAGTTTTGGAGCCAATATGGAGATACCAATCTTTTCACATACGAATATGCTAACGTCTTTGATCAAGACGTATTGGAAGAACAATTCGACTACATTATTTTGCAGGACACGCTGCATCATATTGAACCGATGGAGGAAGCCCTTCGTATTTTCCATAGGGCTTTGAAAAAAGGTGGGAAACTGATTCTTATTGAAGAGAACGGTGGCTGCTTGGTTAAAAGTGCGATGTTGTTTATGAAACGTGGCCACAAACGTGTTATCTCGGTATATGATGAGGTGTTGGAAAAAGAGGTGTTGATGGGCAATGAAAACATCCGCTCCGAAAAACAGTGGCGCGAGGCCTTCGCTCGGGCGGGCTTTGCGTTGGAGGATGGCTCCGTACGTTATATCCGACATTGCTATCCATGGAAATATAATGCTCATAATATGTTGCAGATAATTGATTTGGAACAATATAGAGCTAAAAACAAAAAACTTTGCCATTATAGCTTTTTCGGACTCAATATGACGTTCGTGAAACCAAAATAGATTTAGCTGCTCACGATTATGATTATCACTCTCAATAATATGCGTTTTTACGCTTATCATGGTTGTTTTGAAGAAGAACGCGTTATCGGTACGCGTTTTTCAGTAGATTTGACATTGGAATATGATGCCACAACAGCAGCTCGCACGGATGACGTGGCGAATGCTGTCAATTATGCGCTGGTGTATCAGACCGTGAAGCGGGTGATGGCTGTTCCGCAACATCTTTTGGAAACGGTGGCGCAGCATATCGTTGAAGCTGTCCATAATGAATTTCCAGCCGTCACAAGGGCAAAAGTGAAAGTTTGCAAACTGAATCCTCCGCTTGGCGGACAATTGGATTATGTGGCGGTGGAAACGGAATTATAAATTCCCCAATCCGATTTACAGTTTTAATTCATCAAAGTTTTTACCAAATACGCTGGCCGTTTTGGTAATGGTTATGAAGGCGGATTTGTCAATATCCTTGATAATGCGCGTTACACGGACTTTGTCGGTTTTGTGGGTGATAATTAGCAGCACATCGCTCTCCTGACGGTTGTAGGAACCGTATCCTTTGAGGAATGTGGCTCCGCGATGAAGCTCTGAATTAATACGGTCTGCAATTTCTTTGTTTTTGGTAGAGAACACCATAAACTGGTAGGTTTGTCGATAGCCGTCGATAACGATATCGGCGACAAACATATAGACGAAGAGAACCACGAAACTGTAAACGAGTTTTTGTACATCTCCCAAAATAAAGAACGAGGAACCCACGATGACGAAGTTGGCGATGATGTTTACTTTGCCGTAGGAAATATTCCGGTATTTCCCAATCATTAAGGCAATGATATCTATCCCGCCGGTGTTGCCGCCCCAGTTGATGGCGATGCCGACACCTAATGCGGATAAGGAAGCGCCGATAATGACGCTCATAAACATATCGTCAACAAGAGGTTGGGTGAAAATTGTTTGGCCAATTGAGAAAAATATGGACATAATGGCCGTGCAAATGATGGAGTTGATGCAGAATTTTGTGCCGAGAATTTTCCATGCAATAGCAATTAAGATGGCATTGAAAACGAAAGTGGTGATACCAATAGGAAAATTTGTTGCAAAGTAGAGGATGGCTGCGATACCCGCCACACCCCCGCCGGTGACTTCGAAAGGTGTCATAAATGCGGACCATCCTAACACAAAAATTGCCAAACCAAGGGTGATAAAGAAGTAGTTTTTGGTCTCTTTGAGTACTTGTTTAAAGGTTATCATAGCAATGTGATGTTTTATAATTTTAAGTAAATCAATAATTTAAATGATTATTAGAATCATATTTTCAGGCAAAAATAAAAAAAATTCAAAAGTGGAGCACCATATAAAAAAAAATGTATTTTTGCACCCGTTAACACAAGCGGTTAACCGAACGCTTCCTTAGCTCAGTTGGTTAGAGCATCTGACTGTTAATCAGAGGGTCCAAGGTTCAAGTCCTTGAGGGAGCGCCAAGAAAATCAAGGAGTTACAGCAATGTAACTCCTTTTTTGTTTGCCTTCACCCCCCAATTTATTTTTTCACCATATTCTCGTCAATCCAATAGGGCTTCTGCTCTATCAGACTGGCTGCAAGAGCGTTAGTCTGGAAACTTGTTCTGTAAGAGCAATCGCATTATTCAAAATATTATGTATATTTGCGGCAAAAATGGATTTGCATTCCAATTTTGTCCAAATTTTATATAATAATATGATTACAAGACTTTTAGATAGTGAAATTCGCAGACTGTCCGCGGCGTTTCCAGTGGTAGTCGTCACGGGACCGCGCCAATCGGGGAAAACCACCATGTGTAAAATGGCCTTTGAAAACTTCGAGTACATCAATCTGGAAAATATCAACACCCGCGAGACGGTGGCATCCGACCCCTTGAATTTCCTAAAGCAGCACACTGCAGGTTTAATCATTGACGAAGCCCAACGTCTGCCTGAACTGTTTTCGTATATACAGGTGCTTGTAGATGAGGACAAAAGTCGCCGCTATGTATTAACCGGAAGCTGCAATTTCGCCCTGCTTAGCAATATCAGCCAATCGCTTGCCGGTCGTGCAGCCGTTCTCTCTCTACTGCCATTTGCCCTGGAGGAAATTCCCAATATGTTGGAAATATCCACAAACGAACTTATCATCAAGGGCGGCTATCCAGCCGTTTGGTGCAACGGCCAATCACCGCAAGATGTCTATTCAAACTACTACTCCACATACGTGGAAAGGGACCTGCTCCAGTTGGTCAACATCAAAAATATTTCACAATTTCAGCAGTTTGTCCGTCTGTCGGCTGGTCGTGCGGCCTGTGAATTTAATGCTTCCGATTTTGCAAATGAAATAGGTTGCGATTTGAAGACCATCCAACATTGGAATAGCATTTTGGAAACATCGTATATAACTTTTATGTTACCTCCATATTATCGAAATATAGGCAAGCGTATTGTAAAAACGCCCAAACGTTATTTTTACGACACGGGCTTGATGTGCTTTCTATTAGGCATAGAAACGGTTGAACATCTGGAAACGCACCCACTCCGTGGGGCAATATTTGAAAATATGGTGGTTTCTGAAATGATTAAACGAAAATATCATAATGGACAGAAGCCCAATTTTTACTTCTATCGAGATAAATCTCAAAAAGAAGTCGATTTAATAGAAGAAGTTAGTTTTGAGAAATTGCGCGCCTATGAAATCAAATCTGCACAAAGCTTTCATCCCAAATTTACAAAAGGTCTTGAGTACTTCCAAAAATTGTATGGCGAAAAAGTGATCTCCACCATAGTGCTATATGATGGGAATGAATCGTTGAAAAGCGAATATAACGGTTATGAAAATTATAGGATGTAATCGGAGAACGAATGTTTTTCGCCCTTACAACGAAATTTTTTATTGTTTTTGTCTCATATTTTGCCAAAACATGATAAGTATATCCTAACGGATAATGATGATTAAGCGGATTTCTTTGGCTATTTTCCTTCCTTTTTTCGCTCGTGCCACCAGATTTGCAAGCTATTGAAGATATTCTGCCAAATAGAATAAAAAGCGAGAAATACGGAGGTCAAAGGGTTTAAGTAAGTAGTCGCCATCCAAATGCCCATTGCGGTGTTTTTCTGTCCCAAAAGTTGGCCGCCCGAGATGGTGTCGCCGTTTCGGTGTCCTAACCATTTCCCAAAGGCAAAATGGACGGCGCAGGTGATAATGGAGGCCACTCCAAGTAGGAAAATGTTGTATTCATTACCTTTACCGTTCAAAAAAACATAGTCAATGGTCCTCCCCAATGTAAGAAGCAATAGAAATGCCCAAATGTAAAATGTGTAGTTTTTATATCGACTTAAAAAGTCGTTGGCTTTGGGTAGAAAAAGTTGAAGTAACAAAGCGACAAAAAACGGTAGCGCAATCGTTGGGCCTATTTTACCTAAAATTAATAAAAAGGAAGTCAGAAACGGCATATCCTGATGCACTCCGATAAATGAAAAGTAAAAAGGAGCCGCGATGGCAACCATCAGGTTCCCTAATATGGTATATTCGGTCACGGTTTCGCGCTTGGCACCCAACATACAGGAGATAACCACGACGGATGAGGCGACCGGGCAGAGGACCCCAATAAGTACACCTTGGGCCAATAATTCGTTTTGAATAATGTATCTAATTAATAAATAATAGGTTATGCTAACTGTTAGTTGGAACAGCATAATCCACAAACTCAATTTTGAAATGCGGAGTTTGCGAACATCCACGGCGGCAAAGTTGAGCAATAGGATCAAAAATATGGCGTAAGGCATGATGAAGGCCAAATAGGCACACCAACGATGTAGCAGCAACCCTAACACCATGGCAATAGGCAGAACGAAACTACGCAGACGTGACATATCCTATTTTTGAGCAAATTTCAACATGTAGATGGTAATTCCAAGGAACAACATATTGGGCAGCCAGGTGCCAAGGACGGGCGGAAGTCCGCCGGAAACGGAAAAAACGGTAGATACTTGCTGCAAAAATATAAAGGTAAAGGCCAAGCCCATACCCATAAAGAGATGCACACCCACACCTCGGGCATTCTTTCGGGCGGATACACTTAATCCTAAAAAGGTCATAATAATGATACCTAAAGGATTGGATACACGCCGATGTGCTTCTATTTGATAATGGGCGACTAAACTCGAACCCCTGATTTTTTCTTCTTTGATGAATTTGCTCAATTCTTTAAAGGACATGGTTTCACTCACAAACGCATCCTGATTGAGATTAACCGGCAATATATTGAATATAGTGTCAATCTCATTTGTTGTCGTAACGATTTCGCGGTTGTCAACAATAGATCGCTTCATGCAATGCAGCAGTACCCATTTGTGGAGCGAATCATTGTATTGGATGGTTTGAGCAGACAGCTTTTCCACGATGGCATTTCCCTTAAGAACTTCAAACGTGAAATAATATCCCGTTTGGGTGCCCCTATCCCATCGCTCGACAAAAATATAGCTGTCAGCGGAATTTTTGATATGCAGATTTGTCGTTTGAATGGCCTGCCGTCCGAAATGTTTGTATTTGAACTCATTCAATTTTTCATTGGTGTTCGGTACAATGAAATTCGAGAGAATGAGCGATATAAACATAATGATAAGCGAACCAACGAGATATGGGATGAGGAAACGCTTAAAACTAACTCCGTTGCCTAAAATGGAGATGATTTCATTGTGAGAAGATAACTTGGATGTAAACCAGATGACGCTAATAAATGTGAAAAGAGGAATGAAAAGGTTGATGAAGTAGGGTATGAAGTTGAGGTAGTAGTCCGTGATAATTTCCTTTAAGGGAACGGATTTGTCCATAAAGCGCTGGATGTTTTCCGAAACATCGAAAACCACCACAATGGTCATCAGCAAGGCAATGGAAAAGACCACCGACCCCAAGAATTTTTTTAAAATGTAGGAGTCGATGATTGTCCAGCCGATTTTTTCGCGGAAGCCGGTTTTTAATTGCTGATAGTATGCCTTAACATTCATTAACGTCGATGTCCTCGGTTTTTAGTCCTCTTTCAACCATTGGTCGAGCCAGCGGAAGAATTCGCGTTGCCAAAGCATGGCGTTTTGCGGCTTGGTTACAAAGTGACATTCGTCTGGGAAGAAGAGAAAACGGCTTGGAATGCCCTTCATCTGGGCTATATCGTAGGCCTGCATGCCTTCTGTGTAAGGAATGCGGAAGTCGTTGCCTCCATGGATGACCAAAATCGGCGTGTCCCAGTTGCCGACAAAATGATGCGGAGAGAAATCATAACTCTTCGGTGTCGGAGTCTGCCAATAGTTGCCTTCAATATCGTGGTTGGCGAAGAAAAGTTCTTCCGTTGTGCCATACCAACTTTCAAAATTGAACATACCGCAGTGCGCGATGAAGGCCTTGAATCGTTTCTCGTGATGTCCGGCAAGCCAATAAACAGAAAATCCGCCGAAACTTGCTCCTACACAGCCGAGATGTTTTTCATCTACGTAGGGCTCTTTGGCCATCGCATCAATAGCAGAAAGATAATCCTTCATACATTGGCCACCATAATCTTTGCTGATTTCGTCGTTCCATTCCTGACCAAAGCCGGGCAAACCACGACGATTCGGCGCCACAACGATATAGCCATGAGCAGCCATCATTTGGAAATTCCAACGATAGGAGTAGAATTGGCTGACAGGAGATTGCGGACCACCTTCGCAATATAATAGGGTAGGATATGTCTTCGTGGAATCGAAATTTGGTGGGAGAATCACCCAAACCAACATCTGCTTGCCGTCGGTAGTGGTAACCCACTTTTTAACGGTTTTGCCCAATGTCACGTTGTCTAAAACATCCTTGTTGATGAAACTCAACTGTTTGACAGCTTTGTTTTTCAGATTGATAGCGTAGATTTCGGAAGGATTGGCGTGTGTCGTACGGGTGGCGATAATCTGATTACCGCAGACTTGCAGCGTGTTGTAGTCGTAGTCGCCGTCTGTGATTTGTTCAAACTTTCTGCTGGCGAGATCTAAACTGTAAATTTGGTAAGTTGCTTCTTTGCAACTGTTAAAATAGACTTTTTTGCTGTCGGCACTCCATGAGAAATTGGTGGCATCTTGGTCGAAGTCCGTACTATAATCCTCTCTTTTGTTGGTGGTAAAATCGTAAATCATCAGGCGATGTTTGTCTGATTCGAATCCGTCGGTTTCCATGCTCCACCAAACCAACTTTTTGCCGTCAGGAGAGAATACAGGGTCCATATCGTAACCCATGTTGCCCTCTGAAAGATTTTGGGTCTTTTTAGTATCAAGATTGTACAGATAAATGTCCGTATTGGTGCTTTCAGCGAACTTTTTGCCGGAAAGTTTTTTGCAGGTATAAGCCAATTGTTTGCCGTCGGGGCTCCATGCGATTTCTTCAATACCGCCGAAAGGAGGATTCGGGCTGTGGAATTTCTGGTCTTTCAGCAAATCAATAGATTCTTTGCATTTGGGATAATCGGCAATGAAAACGTGGCTGTAGGTACCATCTGCCCAATAGTTCCAATGGCGGTACATCAAATCATCGTAAATCATGGCATTCGCTTCTGGAAGATCCGGGTAACGTTGAGCGATAGTCGGATCGATTTGCACATTCATCGCGTAGGTGATATGCTTCATGTCGGGTGCGTAACTGAAGCAGTTGATATCGCCATCCACATGGGTGAGTTGTTTGGCGTGGGAACCGTCGGGATTGCATTCCCAAACCTGCGTGCCCTTGTCGTCGCTGTACAGATAAGCGATTTTCTTGCCATCAGGACGCCAGATGGGCTGCATTTCGTCATTCGGGGTGGTCGTCAACCGCGTGGGCTCGCCACCTTCGATGGGCATCGTGTATAATTCGGCATTGCCGCTATTTTTTTTATAATCGTAATAGGTAACGCTATATAGGATGGTTTTGCCGTCGGGGGAGACTTGCACGAAGGCGGATCGTAGCCATGTCGTT
>JAZUEE010000162.1:0-1990 GCA_045639985.1 Bacteroidales bacterium | reverse complement strand
AGCGTCCCATATTATCTATATATGTCTTGTAACGTTCTCTTGCTGCGTTGGGGTTATATACAATAGTTGGTTCCTTTATTAGAATCCAATTAATAAGTGTTGTTTTCCCGGCTTCAATAGGCCCAGTAAAAAACACCGTCTTCCCTTGAATTTTCTTTATCACTTTCTTGCTAATGAAGAATGAAGAAACAAGAATAATAACTCCCGGAATAATCCAAATTGGTGGCATAGTTTATAAATTTAATGTTAAACATTCGTATTATCCAATTCTCTCCACATCCAGCCACGCCATGCTCAAAGCGCCGGCCTTTTTAATGTCGATTCCGTAAATTCGCATGAAGGCATCCACGACGTCTTGTCCGCCGTTGGTGGTTACGGGATTGCTCATACTGTTTGTCACCACGTCAACGCTCATGCCGCGCTCCAAGCGGATGCCGTTGCTGATTTTGCTGTTTTTTACCGTTACTCTGTATAACATATCGTGTTTTTTTAATCTAAATTGCAAAAATAAGGGCTTTAAAAATGATTTCCAAGAAATGTAGAAGAAAATAGAAAGAAATAACAAGCCAATTTATCTCAACAACGATTCATTTGTCAAACTCACTTAGAAAATTCCAGCAATGCCAGCCATATCAAGTCCTTCCCGATTGGGTCTTCAGCATCTGATGGGGCATCATCATTTAACATTCCATAAACAATCCTCGTTTCCTTGGTCGGCACCTTATTAAAATAATCCTCCAAACGTTGTCTTTCTTCTGCTGTAAGTGGATATTTTGCCGCTGTCGTGAACAAGACCGCCAGACGTACATTTTCATGTTTTGCTATCCGCTCGGCAAAATGCTCGTATTTCGTCAAGCCGTCCAATAGGAAATCCACACGGCCATCGGGGTTTTCGCTTCTCGTCTGACAGTGACGGATAAAACAATTCGCAGCCTTATAAAAGTGCTCATAATCAGATTTTCTCTCCGTGCGACATTCGTTCAGGAAACGGCACACGGCATCATGGACATGGGCTAATTCCTCCAATTGTTCGATGCGTTTGTCCTGCCGGTATTCGCGTTTCCGTTTGCTGCGGTTGCGCCGCTTAGGATGAAACAATTCACAGTATTCTTCTGGAATCGTCTTGCTGCCTTTCAAGTGTTTCGGCAAAAGATGGTCGGTTTGGGTTTGCAGAAGACGATCGGCTTGCTGCCGATAGGGATTGGATGAGACAAAGTTGGGCATCATTTCGCGGAAAGTCCTTTCAATCATTTCAGGCGTATTGCCATAGAAAGTCATCTCCCACAAAATATGCGCCGCCATTTCCCTCACTGACAGCTCAAGGCCATCTTTCAGAACGACATCTTTTGTCAGCTGCAAAGGCCAATCGCCACCATCACAGAAACGGCAACTGATGTATGGCTTATCACCGTCATATTCCCGACTGATTTCCAAAACGCAATCAGATTCTTCCGAAGCTGGTTTCATCAGTCTCAGGATATGGAAAGCTTCATAAAAAGCCATTAGGTTATGCTCCATTTCGGGATAATCTCTCGAAAGGATTTCGGCCACCTCATCGAATGACACGCTGCGCATGATTTCCTGAATCTTCATAATTCCGTTTGTTTGGCGCAAAAATACAACAATGCCCCCGATTGAAAGGGAAATATAGAAGAAAATAGAAAGAATGGTGTTCGGTTTTTAGTACAAAAAACTGCATGAAGCTTTTATTAATGTCACAAAGTGCCATTGCAAATGCTTTGTCGCTTTGTGAGTTGTCACAAAGTGTCATTGCAAATGCTTTGCCGTTTTGTGAGTTGTCACAAAGTGTCATTGCAAATGCTTTGCCGTTTTGTGAGTCGTCACAAAGTGTCATTGCAAATGATTGGTAGTGTTTCAAACAGTGTGTCCGAAGTCTGGTGACTTCAGGGATGCGATGCAAAATTAGACAATAGTTTTCATATTTGTATCAGTTGGTGAAAAAATCGTAGTTTTGCCATGCGGCCGGACG
>JAZUEE010000161.1:0-4208 GCA_045639985.1 Bacteroidales bacterium | reverse complement strand
GTTGAAAAATTATTGGAAAAAGTGGGGTGAAAATCAATATTGTTTGAGAAGTAGTAGTGAGCTTTGATGTGCTTTTTTTTGGTCAAGTTGTGTTTGTTTATTTTTTTTGTATTTTTGCCGCCGTTTTTTAAAACCAATAATTATGTCAGAAATTTTAGAAAAAGTTCAGTCTATAATTGCAGAAAAACTTATTGTTGACGCTGCTGATGTTACCCCAGAAAAGAATTTCGCTGCCGACCTTGGTGCTGATTCATTGGATACGGTAGAATTGATAACTGAATTTGAAACCGTCTTCGGCGTTAAAATCCCCGATGAGGATGCTGAAAAAATTCAAACTGTGGGAGATGCTGTTTCTTACATTGAAAGTAAAATTAATAAATAATATATAGTATAGCTATACTTTACCCTTGTCGATGGAGCCCAGACGAGTAGTTGTCACAGGTTTGGGTGCCCTTACTCCAATAGGTCTTACCGTTTCTTCTTATTGGGAATCCCTTTTAGCAGGTAAGTCCGGTGCGGCACCTATTACCCGATTCGATGCTGAAAAATTCAAAACTCGATTCGCATGTGAATTGAAAAATTTTGATGCGTTGAATTACATTTCTAAAAAGGAGGCGATGCGGATGGATCCGTGTTCTCATTATGCAATTGCAGCCACTGAAGAGGCAATTGCAGATTCGGGTATTATGTTGGATGCTATCAACAAGGATCGTGTGGGAGTTGTTATTGGTACCGGCGTTGGAGGTTTTACTTCAATGATGGAAACAGCCAATGCCTTTGTCTCAAATAATCGCGAACCACGCTTTAGTTCCTATCTTTTGTTGAAAGTCCTTGAAGATATGGTCACGGGCCATATCTCTTTAAAATATGGATTTAAAGGTCCTAATTATGTGACTTCGTCGGCTTGTGCTTCTGCAGCCAACGCTTTAAGTGATGCGATGCATCATCTTCAAATGGGGAATGCCGATGTGATGATTTCGGGTGGTACGGAAGCTGCCATCGTGGAAGGCGCCGTGGGTGGCTTCAATGCCATGCGCGCACTGTCAACCCGAAATGATGACCCTCAACATGCTTCCCGTCCTTTTGACCAAGATCGCGATGGCTTTGTGATGGGTGAGGGTGCAGGAATTTTTGTCCTGGAAACATTGGAACATGCACTGGCTCGAGGGGCTAAAATATATGGTGAACTCGCTGGTGTCGGTATGACGGCGGAAGCTCATCATGAAACGGCTCCTGATCCAAACGGCCTTGCAGCCGTACGCTCTATGCAGTTGGCGTTGAATGCCGCGCACCTCCTGCCTGGCGATGTTGATTACATTAATATGCATGGAACATCTACTCAATTGGGTGACCTGTCAGAGTGTAACGCTGTTGAAAATCTTTTCGGCGAGTATGCCGACAAAATAGTGCTCAATTCTACTAAGTCCATGACGGGACACCTTCTCGGTGCCGGTCCTGCTATTGAAAGCATTGCCATATTGATGTCTATGCGTGATAGTGTGATTCACCAAACTATTAATTTGGAACACCTTGATGCTCGAATTTCTCCGAAATGGAATTTCGCCGCGGATGGCCCCGTGCAAAAGGAAGTAAATGTGGCGTTGTCAAATTCTTTCGGATTCGGCGGACACAATGTTACGCTTCTGTATAAGAAGTTTGTTCGATAAATCATGCGTCACTCAGATAAGGAGATAAAAGCTTATTTTCGAAATGTATTTGGTGTTCGAGTGTGTCATCTGGAACCGTATATAATAGCCCTGACGCACCGTTCGGCTTCTGTTATGCATGCCCGTTTTGGTCGGTTGAATAACGAACGATTGGAGTATTTGGGCGATGCCGTGTTAGGGTCTATTATTGCTGATTTCCTATATCATAAGTATCCTATGGAGGATGAAGGATTCCTGACCAGAATGCGCTCCAAATTGGTGAATCGAAGCCGCTTGAATGATTTGGGAAGGAAGCTGGGACTCCATGATATGATGCAAATTGATGGACATGTCCTTTCCCCTACGGCTAACGGCAATGCTTTTGAAGCTGTCGTAGGTGCCATATATTTGGATAAGGGCTTTAGTAAAACGTATGATATTGTTGTAAACCACCTGTTTCTTGTCCATTTGGATATGGATGCCGTGTATGAAGAGGATAAGGATTACAAAAGCCGTATCCTGATATGGGCGCAGAAAAATAAGCATAAAATTGTTTTCGAAAGTCAAACGATGGAGCGCGAACATTTATATAGGGCTTCATTGAAAATGGATAATGTGCTTTTGGCAGAAGGTCTTGGCCAATCCGTGAAGAAAGCAGAACAATTTGCCGCGGAAAAAGCAATCGCCTTGTTGGAAAGAGAGAACTATGAATAGTTTTTCCCATATACTGAGAATCTCAACCTTTGTAGAATGATTCCATGTTTTGATCAGTATTTTAATAAATAAAAATGTTTTGCTTATGAAAAAGAGTTTACTTTTTGTTTTGACGGTGCTTTTAGTTGGCTTTGCCGCTTCCGCACAAACCGACACTATCGTGTCTAAAGTTCCATCAAATAAAAATGTTATTCTGGAGTTGTTTACAGCCACAGGTTCCGGATATTGTCCTGAAGGGCATGTGATTGTGAATGAAATTGTGGCCCATAATCCCGACAGGGTGTTTCCCATTTACCTCCATCGCAACATTGGCAATAATCCGTATCTGGTATCCAATAACGATCATTACGCTAATCAAGCTGGTTCTACAGGTTGTCCACAGGCGACGATTAATAGGCATGTTTTTGGCAATAATACAAAAACGGTTGTTGATATGAATATGTTTAGTCATTATTCCTCTCAAATCTTGTCTGCTCCCTCTCCTGTGAATATTGCGGCCAAGGGTACGTTGGATTATAATACTCGGGAACTGAATCTTACGGTTCAACTCTATTATACCTCATCTTCCGATGCCTCTTATAATCGTCTAAATGTGGCTGTCTTACAAAAAAATGTTATAGGTCGTCAAAGATGTAGTGAAAAAAATCCTGCGCAAGTGGTTGGTGATAGGAAATACAATCACCGCTACATGTTTCGCCAGATGATAACGGGACTGTGGGGCCCTAAAATCGATAATGTTACGGCAGGCTCTTTCGTGGAAAAGACATTTACGTACGTCATACCGGAAGAATACGGATATTCAGGAGGCTCCGTGGCAGCCGTTTTGCAAGACCTTGACTTTGTCGTGTTTGTGGCAGAAGACCGTCAGGAAATCCTTAATGGCACGAAAGCCGATATAACACTGCTCAACGTCCCTACTCTGAAAGCAGAAGTTGTGAATGTTTCGGACCTCCTTGATCAATCCTGTGATAATAAAACGACTGCATCCTTTGCCGTTAAGAATCTGGGTTTACAACCGATTGATTCTGTGGCTGTACAGTACACGGTGTCTGGTGATACGGCAATTTACACATCCAGCGCAATGATTCCTTTTGACAGTATTGCTGAATTTATTATTCCCGAAATTGAAGTTGCGACGAATATTCCCCAAACATTGTCTGTGTCGCTAATCAGCATTAACGGACAACCCTGTGAAGACAGTAGGGATAGTGTTGTCATTCAAAAACACACCTATACCTGCGGTGGCTGGATGATGTTGGAAATTAAAACAGATAGTAATTCGCATGATAATTCATATATGATTATAGATCCTGCAGGTAACGTTCTTGAAGACAGGTCGTTCCCGAATAATATGTCCATGATACATCGTTATGCTTTTAGACCTGACACCGTTGGCTGTTATCAAATAGTTGTCCGAGATTTAAGGAATGATGGAATGAACTCCGGGCATGGTGAGGGCTATATCAAATTGTATGATGCCGACCATAATCTTGTATTTGACCATAATGGCGTTTTTGAGAAATATGTCATGTTCAATTTGGACGTGACTTATCCGACCAGTGTGGAAAGTCACATCCTTTCAGAAGGAGGTGTGCGCATCTATCCGAATCCGGCTTCAACAGTGCTGAATTTCGAGTCCGATGATAGTATTCTCGGCATACAAATGTTCAATATGCAGGGCCAGATGGTAAAATCCGAATCCGGCGATATCCGCTCGATGTCTATCCGCGATTTGCCTCAGGGAATCTATATGGCCAAAATCAGAACAGCGTCTAAGGTGACTGTCCAAAAAATTGTAAAACAATAATTTATCCATAAATATAGAAAATAAGAGGGTGCTTTTCGGCA
>JAZUEE010000160.1:0-6470 GCA_045639985.1 Bacteroidales bacterium | reverse complement strand
GATTCCAATGCCGTTTACCAAATGCGTTTTACCAAGTCCGACTTCGGAATAGATAAACAACGGATTAAAGGAGGTTTTGCCCGGTTCTTTGGCAATAGCCCAACCCGCGGAACGTGCCAAACGGTTGCAATCACCTTCCACATAATTGTCAAAGGTCAACGTATCAACCAAATTAGACGGAATCTTATGTTTTTGAATACCCGGGAGCACAAATGGATCGGGGATATCCCTATTGGATGTTTGAAACACATCTATAGGAGCCAACGTTAGCGGGTTGCTCACCGCCGGACGATGATGTGATGACAACGTAATTGATTGGGACATTTCCGGATCTTGTTTTTGTTCCATCACAACCTTATACGTCAACTTACCCGATTGTCCAAGTTCTTTCTTAATAACACTACGCAACACATTCACATAATGTTCCTCTAAAAATTCATAATAGAGATGACTTGGCAACTGAATCACCAACGTATCTTCTTCCAATGAAACCGGAACTATCGGAACAAACCACGTGTCGTATGCTTGCTCTCCCACTATGTCTCGAATCGTCTCCAAGCAATTTTTCCACACTTGGACATGGTCTTTTGTAATTTTATTCATCATACGCAAAAGATAAATACATAATTATCTACTTCTCAACAAATTAACACAAATAAAAGGTTCGTTTTTTGAGACTGCAAAAATGAACAAAAAAAAGTTTAAAAAAAAGCGTTGTCAAACTTGTTTTTTAAAAAAAAACGTGTATAGATCAAGCCAGTTACACTTTAACGATCGGCTTTATCAAACTCTATTCCAATAAATTACGAAACTCATCGTATTTGCCGACATCCATCCACTCGTCAGCGGTATGGTCATACCCCAAAATGTTGAAATCATTAGCCACCTGTAAATAGAACGGTGTCAGCGACAGTTTTTCAACCGTTGAAATTCGGCGTATTAAGTCACGTTCCACAACATGAATACCGCTAAAAGCCAATTCGACAGGAAAATTTGTCTCCTGCGAAGACAAGGTTTCCCCACTACGAACATTTTTCCAACCGCACAAACGTAATGTCGGCTCATCAAAAACCAAATAACGCGAAGTGTTTCGTTTCCTTACAGCCAACGTAGCCGCGCCGCCGTGCTTGTCATGATATTCCAACATTTTACGCAAATCGATAGAACTTATTATATCAACATTATACAATAGAACAGCATCACTATCCTGTAAAATCGGCTCGGCAAACTTCAACCCTCCGGCAGTATCTCGAAGATAGGCACGTTCATCTGAAATGCGAATATCCGCATCAAAAGGACGACTGTGTATATAGTTTATGATTTGATCCGGAAAATGATGTACATTAACCACAATATCGGAAATGCCCGCCCCAATAATCTTATCTAAGACATGCTCCAAAAGAGGCCTTCCTTGATATCGAACAAGCGCCTTAGGACGATTCGCAGTGAGCGGATACAGACGTGAGCCCAAACCTGCCGCAAAAACAAATGCTGATATTTTTTTCATGCCACACAATTTAAGTTGGCGAAAATACGAAAAAGACTCCGAATTTCCATCTTCGCAACATATACATATAAACTATTTGATGGTGATAAAAAAAGCACAGCGGCACTTCGCAGGAATCTCTTTTTAATATTTTTGCATCAAAATAATTTCATTATGAGAAAAGTACTCACTATTTGCCTGTTGTTATCCGTCATATTTCTCTCCGGATGTAAGAAGGAAAGCGTTACGAGTTATTATTCAATCGGTTGCGTAGGATACGTTTCTGGAACTGGTGACAGTGACTGGGAGGGGTTCAAAGACTACATGTCCTCCATCGTAGCATACAATGTCATCATTGACTTTACGGGGGAATCCGTAGATGAAAACGACGGTAAAGCTGCCTCTTTTTACAATGAACAAGTAAGCAAAATAGATACGGACAAGGCCTGTTCTTATGTCAAAGGGAATGATAAAATCCAATACGGCATTGTCAAAAAAAATGCGCAAGACGAGTCCGTCCTTTTAAAATCCATCACTTTCACAGCACACGGTGTCGAGTAAACAAGTATGGCTGACAACTACCGTTTATTAGGCGCCAAAAAGCGACTCATTGAAGAATTACGTGCCAAGGGCATCTCTGATGAAAAAGTTCTAACCGCTTTCGACAAAGTGGAAAGACATCGTTTCGTGGAGTCTTTTTTGTGGGATCACGCATACGACAATGTGGCTTTGAAACTGCTCAACGGCCAAACCATCTCCCACCCTTACACGGTGGCGTTCCAATCCCAACTGCTCAATATTCAAAACGGCGACAAGGTTTTAGAAATCGGGACTGGCTCCGGTTTCCAAGCCGCCATCCTAAGTGCCATGGGAGCGCACGTCTATTCTGTTGAAAGACAGGAAATCCTATATCAGCGAACGAGCAAACTCCTCGCCGAATTGGATAGCCGCATCGTCACCTACTACGGCGATGGATTCAAAGGTTTTCCCCGTTTTGCACCTTATAATAAAATAATTGTAACCTGTGGTGCTCCCAACGTTCCTTTATCCCTTATGGACCAATTACTTATTGGCGGCATCATGGTCATACCCGTCGGCGACGAGTCACACACTATGAAACGGCTGACCAAAATTGATGCGAACCATTTTGACGAAGAAGTTTTCGGCGACTTTATCTTCGTCCCCATGCTTAAAGACAGAGTTTGCAAATAACCTTCTCTGTAATAAAAAGAAAGCTCGGCAATTTCTTGTCGAGCTTTCCCCTAACAAAATGTTTTTATTGCTTGAAGAATACGAATTTACCGTCTTCTACCGAATCAACCATAATTGTGCAATCATGGTCAATATCATCAGCTAAAATGATTTTGGACAATTCGTTTAAAATCTGCTTTTGGATGACGCGTTTAAGCGGCCGCGCTCCATATATGGGATCATACCCCAGCTCTAACAGCAAATCCATAGCATAACGGCTGAACTCCACTTTGATATTTCGTTGTCCGAGCAGTTCGCCCAACTGAGACAACTGTAGATTGATAATCTCTTTGATTTCTCTCTTAGATAGAGGTTGGAACATCACAATCTCATCAATACGGTTGATAAATTCGGGTTTCAGCGTCTTTTTCATCAAATCTGTCACTTCCGCTTTGGTTCGTTCAAACACCTCTATGTCAGAATAATTGGAACGATCAGCATAGTTTTCTTGAATCACGTTGGAGCCCAAATTGGATGTCATGATGATAATCGTATTCTTGAAATCGGCCACGCGACCTTTGTTATCCGTCAATCGTCCGTCATCCAGCACTTGCAAAAGGACGTTAAACACATCGGGATGTGCTTTTTCGATTTCATCGAACAAAATGACGGAGTATGGTTTGCGACGCACCTTTTCGGTAAGTTGCCCGCCTTCATCATAGCCCACATAGCCCGGAGGCGAACCGATGAGGCGCGAAACGGAGTAGGATTCCTGAAACTCGCTCATGTCAAAGCGGATCATGGCGTCTTCGGTATTGAAAAGATATTCGGCAAGGGCTTTCGCCAATTCCGTCTTACCCACGCCGGTAGTTCCCATGAAAATGAACGAGCCGATGGGGCGTTTTGAATCCTGCAAGCCGGCACGACTTCTGCGGATGGCATCCGACACTGCGCCGATGGCTTCATCCTGACCGACCACGCGCTTGTGCAGTTCCTCTTCCAAATGCAGCAGTTTGGATTTCTCGCTCTGCATCATCTTGGTCACGGGGATGCCTGTCCAGCGGGCCACCACTTCGGCGATGTCGTCGGCCCCGACCTTTTCGTCAATCATGGCCTCTTCGGCCTGCAACGTAGCTAATTCCTGCTGCAGTTTGGCTATTTCATCCTCATCGTTCTTTATCAGCCCATAACGTAGTTCTGCCACACGGCCGTAATTACCCTGGCGTTCCTCATCAGCGGCTTCTATTTTGTATTTTTCGATTTCATCCTTGCAGTGCTGGATTTTGTCCATAATATCCTTTTCACTACGCCACTTAGTGGAAATCTCATTGCGTTTTTCCTGCAATTCAGCAATTTTCTGACTCAAGCTTTCCACCTTTGCCTTGTCATCCTCGCGTTTGATAGCTTCACGTTCAATCTCCAACTGGCTGATCTTATGCTCCACTTCATCCAACTCTTCGGGTACGGAGTTGATTTCGAGTTTGAGTTTGGCGGCGGCCTCGTCAATCAGGTCAATTGCCTTATCGGGCAGGAAACGATCGCCGATATAGCGTTGCGACAGTTCAACAGCCGCAATAATGGCCTCATCTAAGATTTGCACCTGATGATGGTTTTCGTAGCGTTCTTTCAAGCCACGCAGGATAGAGATAGCGGAATACTTGTCGGGTTCCTCAATCTTGACGGGTTGGAAACGTCTTTCCAAGGCCTTATCTTTCTCAAAATATTTCTGATATTCGTCCAAGGTAGTCGCGCCGATAGAGCGAAGTTCGCCGCGTGCCAACGCGGGTTTCAAGATATTGGCGGCATCCATGGCGCCATCGCCGGAAGCACCTGCGCCAACTAACGTATGGATTTCATCAATAAAGAGAATGATTTCACCGTTGGAATTGACGACTTCGTTAATAACGCCCTTGAGTCGTTCTTCAAACTCGCCTTTGTATTTAGCACCGGCAATCAGTGCACCCATATCCAAAGAGTAAAGTTTCTTCGTTTTCAGATTCTCCGGAATATCGCCACTGACCAATCTCTGCGCAAGTCCTTCAGCGATTGCCGTCTTACCGACGCCGGCCTCGCCAATGAGGATGGGGTTGTTCTTTGTACGGCGCGAGAGAATCTGCAGCACCCGGCGAATTTGCTCATCACGACCAATCACGGGATCCAGTTTGCCCTTGCGGGCCATGTCGTTCAAGTTTTTGGCATACTTATTCAACGCATTGTATGTTTCCTCGTTGGACGCGGATGTCACCTTGCTACCCTTGTGCAATTCATCGATAGCACTTTTCAGGCCTTTTTCCGTCATGCCGGCATCCTTTAAGATTTGGGAAGACTTGTCATTGGCATTGAATATTCCATAAAGCAAATGTTCCAAAGAGACAAACTCGTCGCCAGCATCCTGGCAAAAAACGATGGCCTTTTGCACCGCCGTTTGGGCACTGCCGGCCAGATAGAAGTCGCCACCCGACACTTTGGGCAGGCGGCTTATTTCACGATCGACCACAGAAGCAATGACCTTCGGGCTACAGCCCTGCTTTTTGAGCAGGAACGGAATCACGTTGTCATCCACTTCCAACATAGATTTCAAGATATGGAGGGTTTCAATCTGCTGATTCTGATTACGCATGGCAATCATCTGCGCATTCGAAATCACCTCTTGGGTTTTAATGGTTAGATTGTTTGGATTCATTTTGTTTTTTTCCTTTCTTTTTAAAAACGGCGGCATGTATAACAACAACTTTGCCATGAAAGGAAGACTGACAAAATGTCAGCAAATCATGCCCCAATTGTTCATTGGCTCTGCAGCAGGATGCCGCCGTGGTCTATGGCATATTGGCGGGTCCCACCTCTCGAGGCGAAAGGCGCCTGCGGCGCGGAGTCCATAAATTTCTCTAATTAAGACGAATTAAGACAAATTACATTAGGAATTGTAAACAGTGAGTTGTCCGGAGCGAACCACTTTCTTCATTCATTATACATTGTTCATTGTACATTGACCTGTTCACTGCTCACAATATTTTTGTATTTTCGCGGCCTTTATTATAATATTGTATAATGGGTTTACGCATAACATCTATCTTCTTGTTTACCACTTTGTTTGTTTTGGGAGCAAGCGGCATGCTGTGTGCGCAATCCAACAATACGGAGCAGGATGAACATGACCGATTCCACGAACATACGATAGATTCCGTCATGGCTTTTTCACCTTCCTTCATGCCCGTGTTTACCGCCCAGTTGCCGGGCACTTATTTCAATCCATTGGTTTATAAGCCCGTTGACACATCCATGTTCAACACCCCACAAAACGACCCGCTTCTTCGGTCTGAGAACATCTACCAAAGTTTGGGGATATATTCTCAAGCACATCAATCCATGATTTTCGACTACAGCCATGATGTCGGTTTTTCCATGATAACGCTCCCCTACCCGCTCTATTTCAAGCAGCAAAAAGATCTCCAATACTACGATGTCAAGACATCATTCACGAATGTCGCCTATAATTTCGGCATTTCGTTGGAAAACAGTTCCGCAACCGAGAACTGTATTCGAGCCACCCATGCTCAGAAAATCAAGCAGTTCGAATTTGCCTTCGATATCAACGGCTATAGTAACAAGGGCTACTTCATTCATCAGGGCACAAACATGTTCAATATGGACATCATTGCCCACTACGCTACTCCGAAAAACACTTACGGGTTTATAGCATCTTACATCTTAAACAATGGAAAATACGCTGAAAACGGAGGATTGAGCGACTACCTTTTATTCACAGAAAGGGGAAGTGTGAAAGCCTCCACAG
>JAZUEE010000159.1:0-12673 GCA_045639985.1 Bacteroidales bacterium | reverse complement strand
ATATATGGCAACAACAGCTGATTTTAAGAATGGTTTGTGCATCGTGCATAACAATGAATTGTGGTCAATCGTTGAATTTCAACACGTAAAACCTGGTAAGGGTAATACTTTTGTTCGTACGAAGTTGAAACATATTAAGTCCGGAAGAGTGCTTGAATTCCGTTTCGACGCTGGTATCAAAATTGAACTTGCCCGTGTGGAACGTCGCCCGTATCAATTCCTTTACAAAGAAGGTGAAACAACGTATAATTTCATGCATACGGAAACATACGAGCAACTTGCAATTGAAAAGGATTTGATTAATAATCCTGGTCTTTTAAAGGAAGGTCAAACTGTTGAAATCATGTATCATACGGATACGGATACACCACTTACATGCGAATTGCCGCCATTCGTTGAACTCGAAATTATTGAAGCCGATCCAGGTGTCAAGGGCGATACCGCTACAAACTCATTGAAACGTGCCGTAGTTGAAACAGGAGCTGATGTTTACGTACCTTTGTTTATTAACGTTGGCGAAAAAATCAGAGTTGATACGCGTGACAACAAATACTCAGAAAGAGTTAAAGAATAATGAAATTTCCGCAACCCATATTGGTTGAAGAACTTATTCGCATCATTGGACAACCCGTGGTGCGAATAGGCTCTTTTGACGGTCCGTTGACAGGCCTGAACGAGTTCCATTCCGTGGAACCTGGTGACGTGACTTTCGTTGACTGCGACAAGTATGTCAATCGAATTTTGCAAAGTCAGGCTACAGCTATTATCACTAATCAGAAGAATGTTGAATGCCCCGAAGGTAAAGTTATTCTTTTGGTGGATGATCCGCTAATGGGCTATTTGAATGTGGTCCATTCTTATAGAGCATATTCGCCGCAGAATAGTATGATACATCCTGATGCTGTAATTGGCTTGGGTACGGTTATAGAACCTAATGTCTTTATAGGCAAAAATGTCACAATCGGGAAAAATTGTATTATCCATGCCAATGTGAGTATTTATGATGATACGGAGATTGGCGACCATGTGATAATACATTCCAATACTACTATTGGTGCGGATGCCTGTTATTTTCAAAGACGCGCTGACGGTTGGCTGAAATTGGATTCCTGTGGAAGCACGTATATCGGCAATGATGTTGAAATCGGATGCAATTGCTGCATCGACAAGGGTGTTTCGGGTATGACCTATATTGGAGATGGTACCAAATTTGATAATCTTGTGCAGGTCGGCCATGATACTCACATTGGGAAACGTGTGCTTTTGGGAGCACAATCTGGCATTGCAGGTTGCACCTATATAGATGATGATTGTCGGATTTGGGCGAAATCTTGTGTGAACAAGGACCTGTATATAGCTAAGAATACTGTATTGTATGCTTGTTCTGCTATAGATAAAAGTGTGATGGAGGAAAACCAAACACTATTTGGCCTGCCGGCAATAGATGCCAAAACGAAATGGAGAGAAATGGCGTACATTCGAAAGCTATCAATGTTGTTTGAAGAAGTAAATGCTTTGAAAAAAGAATTAGAAAATCGATAATACTATAAGCCCCCGGAAGTTGGAACTTTCGGGGGCTTTTTTGAGCGAATGGTAAGTATCTGCTAATTGCCACTCTTAACTTTGTTCAATTCATTGGTTAAATCTTTTATTTGTTTCTCTTTTTCGGAGAGCTTACCCTTGTTGCTTTCAATGTCCTTGTTTAGTTTTTCAATTTGTTTGTTGAGCTTTTCCTGATTCTTTTCCAGTGAAGCTTTTTCATCGTTAAGTTTGTTAATTTTTGCAGAAATTTCGTCTGCCTGTTTGTTTATAGAGTATTCGTTGACGTATTTCACAAATCTTTTCAGGAACATTTTAATGTTGTCGGCGGTTTCAGGATTGTTTTGAGATGTAATGGCGTTTAAGTTTCCTGAACATGCGATGAAAGAGATTTGCGTTGTTTTGTTTTTCTTTTTACCATATTCGCTAACGGTAAAATACAAGTCGTAATTGTCTTGCCCGATAGGAGAAAAAGGTTGGTTTAAATAAGCTCGGAATCCACTCTCTTTAGATGCTTTTAAATTATATTTTTGTTCGAGCAGGTCTCTAAATGCGGCTTCCGCCAACTTAACATCGGTGTTGGGTATATCTATAAGATATCCTGATAATTGCCCTTTCCCGAAGGAAATAATGGATTCAGTGACGTTTTGTGCTTGAATGGAAATGGTAGCGCAGAAAAATGCTGCCAAAAAAAGTAACTTTTTCATATTTAATGAGTTTTATTGATGAATAATTCTATTGTAACGGGTGCAAAAATAAAAAAATTATTTTTGCACCCGTTATGGTAGAATCAATAAAGACTATGATAGAATCAATGCCTTTCCCGGTGTATCTGGCTCCGATGGAAGGCGTTACGGACCGTGCATTCCGTCTTATCTGTAAAGAAAAGGGTGCGGATGTGCTTGTCTCGGAATTTATTTCTTCAGATGCGTTATCTCGTGAGGTGGATCAAAGTGTTCGTAAAATGTCGTTTGCCGAGTGCGAAAGACCTTTTGGAATCCAGATTTTTGGTCATGACGAACAATCGTTGATTTCTGCGGCAGAAATTGCTGCCTCACGAATGCCTGATTTTATAGATATCAATTGGGGTTGTCCAGTGAAAAAAGTTGTTAATAAGGGCGCCGGTTCTGCTGCTTTGCAGGATGTGCCGAAAATGGTGCGACTTACGCAGGCGGTAGTTCGAGCAGTTTCACTTCCGGTAACAGTAAAAACCAGGGTGGGGTGGGATCAAAACAGCAAACCGATAGTGGAAGTTGCAGAACGATTGCAGGATGTCGGAATACAGGCCATTGCCGTACATGGTCGCACTCGTTCTCAGATGTATAGTGGTGAGGCGGATTGGGAGATGATTGCTTCCGTAAAAGAAAATCCAAGATTACATATTCCAGTTATTGGCAATGGAGATTTGAATAGTGCTGAGAAAGCAATATTATACAAGAATCGTTTTGGCGTGGATGCGGTAATGATAGGTCGTGCTGCTATTGGAAATCCATGGATTTTCGAGCAGATAAAGAAGACGCTTAATGGAGAAGAAATAGTTTCTCCTAACTATGCGGAACGGGTTGAATTGGTTATGCGACAACTTCGAATTGCGGAGCAAGAAAAAGGGGAAAAGCGAGCTGTTTTTGAAATGAGATCGCAGTATGCTGGCTATTTTCGAGGGCTTTTTAACTTCAAAACGGTACGCATGAGATTGATGAATGCTTCAACAATTGAAGAATGTTATAATATCTTTGCTGCTTACAACGCGTAATAAGTGCCTTTCATATTCCTTTTTTTGATTAAATTGTTGGGACAAAAAGAAAAAAATGTATTTTTGTCGGCTTATTGTTACGTCTGCCTTTTGACGTAATTTGCATGGATAATAATAAAACACCAATACTAAGATGAAAAAGATTCTATCCCTATTTGCTGCTTTATGTTTCCCAATAATGTTGTTCGCCCAACACATGGAGACGGATGATGTTTTTGTTGAGAATTTTGATGGCGAAACAATGCACGTCACGACGTCAACGACACCCAATATGGGCGGAGTGTTAGGTGACTGGCAATTAGATCCCACCTTAAGTGTGTCATCCCCGAATTCATATCACAGCCCGGTGTATTCGGCTTTTGGTTTCTCAACAATGACTACGGAGGAAATTGAATTGAGTAGTGCCAATGTCCCATCAATCAACTATGTGTATTTGGCGTTTGATCAAATCTGTAAGGTCAGTGTGCTGGATAATGCCCAAATAGTCTATTCGTTAGGCTATGTGGACAATAACGGTTCGTTGAAATGGAATAGCCCAGCAGCTTTGAATTTTAATGCAAATAGTGATTTTTATTATGGCGAATCAACGACTTGCTCGGGTGGCAAGTTTAATGACGCCAGCTACACCAATTGGCTTTCAAATAATCCAAATGCCACGCCCAATAATACTTGGTGGCATCACGAATATTTTGATTTGAGTTCCTTTGTGTTGAATAAAACAATTACGACCTCTGACGGTGTTGCACATCCTGTTACTCATTTTAGAATTGGCTTCAGGGTTAGTAAGACAAGTTCGGGTGTTGGCGCCGGTTGGTATATAGATAATCTTCGTTGTACATTTTCCAACTGCGAGTTGATAAGCCCGAAAATTGAATTGAACAGCCCATTTTATGTGAATAAAAACAACAGCATGCTCAATAATATCGGACCTTATTTGATTCATGCAACCATAACAGATAATGATACGGTAGATGTGAATTCCATATTGTTTACGTATCAAATTAATAGTGAAGATCTCGTCACGATTCCCAATACGGTGACATCCAATACAAGAACAACTAATGGCGTTAATCAGGTCTTGGCGCAATGGGAAATGCCAACGATCTGTTATTATGATACAATTCGATATCATATATCTGCTAACGATGTGCATGGAAGTGCTGCTAAAACTATTGATACGATATTGATTGCATGGCACAATCAAACTAATATTCGTCAAAACGATTGTCAAATTGATAGTTTGAACACGTTCCCGCATTGTTTCATAGTAGGAGTCAATGAACCGGTGACATTGTACTTTAAAAACAAGAGCGACGCAGAACATTCACCTGTAAGTTCATATCAGACAAGTTTGAATGCTACTATTAAAGTTGAAAATGCCAACCATCAGGTAACGTATAATGAAACGAAAAACTGGACGGGCTCACTGTGCTTTGATGAAAGAAGTTCTTTGAGTATGGGCGCATTTGTCCCTTCTAGAGGGTTAAACTATATAACGGTTTATATCAATACTCGTAATGGTCAGGTGGATGGATACCATAACAATGATACTATTCGCTATGTTGGTTATGCTTGCGATAGTTTGTTAAATGGTGATTACACAGTTGGTGGTGTTAATCCTGATTTCGCAACCATGTCGGAAGTGAAGGATGCTTTGACATATTGCGGTATTAATGGCCCAGCAACGTTCCATTTTCGTCCTGGAACGTATCAGGATTTTGATTTCAGAACCAATTATATTGGCCAGTCGGATGTAAATACGATTACTTTCCAAGGAGACGATGTCAACACCGCAGTTGTGATTAATAATCACCCAGATACCAATAATAACATTTATGGTGCTGTGACATTGATGAATGTACAAAATTTTATTTTCAAAAATTTGACCATTCAAGGAAATAATAACCCAGTATCCAGAGGCGTGGTGGTTCGTGATAACGGAAGCCGAAAAATTGTTTTTGACGGTTGTAAAATAACGGCCAATCCGACCAATACGACAGATAATACCAGCTTCGCAATAGGAAGAGCCACAGCCGCTGCTGCGTCGTCAGGGCAAACTGCCGTCTCGGATGAAATTATTATTCGAAATTGTAATATTATTGGAGGAAATTATGGTATTTACTATACCGGTTCGAATGCTCGCCGCAATGAGTTAACGATAGCTGATAATAGAATCGTTTCATGTTATAAAGGTATTTACGTCAATTATGGTAACCCGTTGATTTCAAATAACCATTTGATGCAAACCTATACAACTTCTCCTAAAAATTATGTGGCTATTCATACGGAGCAAACCATAGGTGCCGATATTAATGGCAATAGAATTGATAGTACGTATGATGTGGAATATGGTATCCTTTTCAAGAATGCTACGCAAGAGGATTTCTTTATTAGAAACAATCACGTTTTAGTCGGAAATTCTAATTATGGTATTAATATTGAAAGTAGTAGTTCAGCGGCAACCGATACTGGATATATTTATAACAACGAAGTTATCCTTTATCCAGTAGTCGCAGATAATTCTTTTGCAGCGCAAATCAAAAGCTCTAACGGCTTGAAAGTAATCAATAACAGTTTCTATGTGAAATCAGATGTCCCATGTTCTACAACAGCCGCATTGAGAATAGAAAACAATAACAATACATATATATACAATAATATTTTTGCAAACTATTGTAATAGTCAGGATAATACTAATTTCCCTATTTATTTGAACGGTAATTCAACGGTTACGGGAACATATAATGATTTTGTTTCTGCATCGGGAGTCGTTGCGTATAAAGTCGTTGCGAGAAATACAATTGCAGAATTGGAAGCCGCTATTCAAACAATATCAAATAATATAAGTTTGATGCCTGAGATGGCCAATCCAACAGCGGCTTTATTACCAACCACTTTTTCTGGTTTGGAATGTGGTCGCAATTCTCATGTGATGAACGATATAAGAGGATTGCAAAGGTCAACGCTGACTTACATGGGTGCTTATGCGGATCAAATTGCTGAGATTGATGCTGCTGTAGTTTCATTGTTGAATCCTAATAGTGGTATGTGTCCTCAACCGACGTATGATATTACTGTGTTGTTAGCCAATAAAGGTGCTCAAGCATTAAATTTTGCGAATCATCATGCTACGTTGACAGTTCATTCCGATACGTTGAATTTGCATCAGACAACAAATGTCACTACGGGCTCAATTCCTGTTTTGGGGACTACTTCTAAAGTAATTGTCAACAATTATCCGATACCCGTTAATCAACCCATAGATTTTACATTTATTGTTGTGACAGCAGGTGATAATAATACCGTGAACGATACTTTACGTACTATGTTCGTTTTGGAAGCTGCCACTCCGGATTACGAAGAGGATTTTAGCAATGGCACTAAACAAACTTGGACTATAGAGCAGTTAACTGGGGCTGGCAACTGGACATTCCAAGAAGGTACGGGTACGAATCCGGTTATTGCGCCTGTATATGGTACGGGAAGATTATTCTTTAATTCAAAGAATTTTGCGACAAATACAGAATCTCGAGCTGTGATGCCTGTCGTAAATTTGACCAATGCGATAAATCCTATCTTGGAAGTATGGTTCGCTCATGATAATACGGCCAATAAAACGGCTGAAGGTGTGACGGTTAAAATTTCAACAAACGGAGGCTCCACTTATACCGCTCTTACCCCGCAAGGCCAAACGACCTCTTTATTGAAAAGATTTTCATCGTCAGCTACTACACCCGAATGGACATTGTACACGTACGATTTGTCTCAATATGTTTCTGCAGGATGTGTCCACATCGCTTTTGATGCCAAATCTCAAGCCGGTAATAATATCAATATAGATCGTATCCGATTGAGAAATTTGCTTGATAATGATTTGGCTGTGTCGAATATTTATTCTAATGGTGAAATACCGGCTCAATACGGAATAGAAAACGTAGTAAGAGCTTTGGTTAAAAATGAAGGTAGGCAACTACAAAACAACGCTCAAATATATTTGAGTGTTGTTGGTGCTGCAGAACAATATTATGACACGCTCACAATACCATCGTTAGCTCCCGGAACCCAGACAATCATTACCTTCCCAGACCATTTATATAATGTTACCGAAGTTAAGAATGTGGAAGTTCGTTCGAGAAACGATGAGAATAATATTAATAATGCTTGCCAATGGAGAATGGTTACTACCGATAATGTTGTAAATTATGCTGATACCATGCCTGTTGGCGCATTAATAGGTGATTATAACAATGTGATTCGTCCGTGTGTGCGTTATAAGGCAACCAACGAATTAGTGGTGAGTGCCGTGAAATATTATTATGACAAGAATTTTATCGCCAATCCGGAAGATAAATTCCGCGCATTTGTTTCTAACACAAATGGAGAGATTATTGCCACTTCGGATTTGATAGATTTCAATAGCTTACAACAAGGTGCTTGGAATATCCTTCCGATTAATAATTTCGCCCTTACTAATATGGACGAATTCTATGTGGGAATTGAAATGTTAGCCCATGGTGATTATCTTTGTGCTCAAATTGAAACCCCTTTGCGTGATTCAACGTTCTATTATTTGCAAAATGGCACGTATGTACCTCAAACAACAGGCCGTTTTATGATAGGAGCTGTGGTGGATAATCCTCATCAACATGATTTCGCAATCTTGAATATGTTGAATCCGACAACAAGATGCGATCTTGGACATGAAAAATTTATCATTTCAATAACCAATAACGGCTACAATGATATCCTGCCAGGTTCTGTTCTGAATTATTCAGTAAATGGTATGCCTGCTGTATCTCAAACATTATCAGATACTTTATTTAGCCATCAGACAACTACTTTTACTTTCGATGCTGATTTTGATTTCACCAACAATATGGTTGACGTTGATTCGAATTATCAAATCAAAGTTTGGGTGATGAAAGACGCTGAAGACAGATTGCAATATAATGATACTTTGAATATGGTTATTTCCTCATTAGGGAAATCTCAGTTGCCTTTGTTGTCTGCGGATACGACCATCGTTCATTATTATACATCGGGTACGCTTTCCGCAACGTTGCCGGCTTCAATTCCACAAGGTGTTCTTGGTTGGTTTACCAATAGTGGCTATGAACAATGGAATCTTTTGAGCTATGGAAACACCTATACTACACCGGTTACTTTCTTTGATACGGTTTATTATGTGAATGCTAATCCTGGTTCTATTTCAGAGCAGACAGTGGGCAATGGTACAACTAATGGTTCCCAACCGTTTATCTTTAATAGTGGATACTCAAGAGGTAAGATTTTATATATAGAGGATGAAATCGGCGCTCACGGTATTCTTACAACTATAGGTGTCAATGTGGCTACGGCAGCAAACGGAGCAGATGGAATTCCTATTCGTATTTATATGAAAAAAACATCAGAGACAGGCCTTCCTACGACCTCTGCCGCAGTTGATTGGACAAGCGAAATTTCAACCGCTACTCTTGTTGTGGATAAACGAATCTTCTTTGACCATACCGGTTGGTTTTATATTGATTTGGATGCTCCTTTTGAATATGATGGTGGTAACCTTATGATTTATACCGAAACCAATTGTAAAGATTATTGTACGGGTACGGGTTCCGCTTGCAATACCTGTGGAGATGCTGTCTCAGGAGGTGCTACACTGCCTGCATTCAAACAAACCCAGGTCTCTGGTTTTGTTCAATATAAAAATGGTAATACATTGGAAAGTCTAAATAGTAATTATACGGCATTCAACAAACGACTAAATATGTATTTCAAGTTGGCTGATTTGGCCTGCGGAAGCGAAAAAGTTCCAGTGTATGTTCATGTTCCAGACATTCCAACGTACGACTTGAAAACATTGTCCCTGGATTATCCTGAAACCGGTTGTGCATTGTATGATGAGCATATCCAAGTAAGAGTTAAAAACCTATTGAATATACCTGTTCCTGCTAACAAAGTCGTTGTTCATGCAGTTTTTAATGATGGAACCCACCTCACTCAATTGGTAGAAGAACCTTTTGCTTCTGAAGAAGAAAAGGTGGTGACGTTTGCAACAACCTATGATTTCTCTGCTCCAACTACAACTCGAGAGATTAGTTATACAGTATATACTACAATGCCTGATGAGGAAATTGTTTATGCGGGCAATGATACCATTACGGGCTCAATAACATCTACGCGTACGGCTTGGATGGAACCTTCTTATACATACGAAGGTGAATATACGCAGACTTTGGAAATTCTTCAACCTGATGATCGTCTGCCTATGACAGGAAGTTCCGCTGTGGTGACGAAGTATTTATTCTATAATAGTGAAAACGCAACCACTCCGATTACATTGAGCCCTGCTACAGCAAGTTTCTATACCACCCCTGTTCTCTATGATACCGTAACTTATTGGGTTGAAGCTATTACGAAGACTACGAACTGTACAACAAGGCGTGCTCCGATTTATGTGAATGTCAGAAAACCAATATACGATTTGAGTACTGACCTGATGGTTGCCCCAGCCGACTACCAGTGCGCTACTACGTTGAATCCTATTGTGCGTGTTCAGGTTACAAATACGGATACGACTGCTTCTTCCGTTATTCCTGCTGGTACATTTAATCTGACAACTCATTTTACGGGTGCCGCCAATCTTTCGCAAACAGAAGTGATTGGAGAACCGGTGAGCTCGTTGAATAGTATTGAAACAGGTGTCACGGTTAATAACCTGTATTCAACTACACAAAATAGAACATACCAATATGAGATTTATACAAATCCTGTTGCTCAGAATATGTATGTGTATCGCAATAACGATACCATTTATGGAATTTTCCATGCTCCTGCATCTCCAGTTGCACCTTCGCCAATAGATACGAATGTTGCTTATGGAAACACATGTACGATTACACCGAGCAACCCTAATTTGAATTATTATTATTTCTATGAAGATCAAACTTCTGAGGATGTAATTGCTGAAGGATTGAGCTTTACAACGGATGAGATTTTTGCTTCTGCCACCTATTATTATAGTGGACGAATCACTTCTCCAGGTTTCGATAGCACGATTCAAGTCGGTACGGCCTCATCTTCTCAAATTGCTCCTTTTGATATGAAGAAGGGTCATTCTTATGCTAAATTGTTGTATTCTGCTGAAGAAATAGGAGGTGTAGGCGGTACTATTGATACCTTGTACGTGAATGTTACAACGGCAAATACAAGCGGGGTTGGAGTTCCAGTGAAAATATGGTTGAAAAATAGTCCTGATATGACTGGCTTGAGCGTTACGCCAGCTTTCATTTGGAATAATGAGGTTGCGACTGCTCAGAAAGTGTTTGATGGAGATCTGGCATTTGAACATACGGGTTGGTATGCAATTCCTGTTCAAGGTGGTTTTGATTATTCTGGAGAGGCCTTGTTGATGTATGTGGAACATGATTGTGATGGAGCAAATTGTGTTAATTCTTTGGGTATTGTAGAACCGAAATTCCAAAATTCTACGTATTCAACTACCAACATGAAAAAAGTTTTACAAAAATGTCAGGATGCAGAAATATCTTCAACAACAACTACTTCGTTTTCATTGATTAATTACAGATGGAATACGCGCTTTAAATTCAATTACACCTGTGAATCTCCAAGAAGCGCCATTCATATTAATACTACAGTTCCTCAACACGATGTGGGTGTCATATCTGTTGTTGCTCCTTTACCCGAATGTACTACTGAATCCCCCTATACGGATGCCGAAGCGGTAACCGTTACCATTAAGAATTTTGGTGCTCAAACGGCTTCTAATTTCCCTGTAACTTATGTGCTTGCAAATCAAACGCCGGTGACGCAAAATTATTCAGGCTCGATTGCCTCTGGTGAAACGGCAAATATGACATTTACCCAAACGGTTGATTTGTCTGATGTTTATTTTGAAACTCCATTCAAGGCCTATACGGACATGTCTTCAGATGACCATCATTCTAATGATACGCTTGAAATTTCAGTGGGGAAAGAAAATCCACAGGCCTCTCATCCACAATATTCGATGGCAGATGGATTGGATATCTCTCGCGTGACTTTCGCAGGAATCGATAACGGAGCTGGTTTGCCATATACGAATTACGAACCAGATGGAGATGGCCTCTATTCTGATTATACGATGTCTGTAGCACCAGGTGAGGTTATCGTTGGCCAGGTTTATCCGATGTCTGTAACGCATTCCTTTACGACGGCAACAGGTACGGATGCATATAAATGGGTTTATATTGATTACAATAGAGATGGCGAGTTCTCCTCAACAGAATTGGTGTACTCATCGCCAGTTAAGATTCCATTCGAGGAAGATGGTTCCAATGCTCGTACCGAGTTTGATGTTGTGATTCCTCAAAATGCTTCTGTTGGTCTAACGCGTATGCGTGTTATTTGTGCTGCATCCAATATCACTACTCAATTCCGACCGGAAGGCATCTATGCTGCAAAAGGTGAAACTGAAGATTATGCTGTTTTGATTTCTCGCTCCTTTGATAAGGATATGGGTGTGTCAGGTTATGCTCAAATAGCTAACAAAATTGATACGCTTTGCCCTGATGAGAATGCGAAGATACGTGTCTATGTCAAAAACTTCGGCACCTTGACACAAAACTTCAGTGCCACTTCTCCGCTTACACTAACGTTGACAGTTTCAGGCCCGGTAAATGGAACTTATACTACTACGTTGAATGAAGGTTCTTTAAGTTCGCAGCAAGCTACGATGTTGACTTTAGAAAATGTGAATATTAGTGCACCTGGAACGTATGTCTTCTCTTCTCGAATTTCTTATGAGGGGGATATGTATGGATATAATGATTCTTTAGGCGTACAAGCAGTGATAAAATCAATACCAGCAAGTACGTTGCCGTATTCTGAGGGATTTGACCAAAATAACCCTGACAATAATGAGCTTTGGTTACCTGCTGAATGGTCCAGAGATCAAACGAGTAACAATTACAAATGGAAAGTTTATAAGGCCGCAACCAATATGACAGGAACTTATGCTACCGTTAGCCCTAATTCAGATAATAACTATCCGGATCATGGTAATGGTCATTACTTGTCTATATTAAATAATTCATCTACTGTTGCAACATGGAAATCCACCGTGACATCAGGTTGTATCAATCTCCATTATCTGAATGGTTATCCTGCAGAAGTCAATGTCCATGATTTCTTCATGGCCAATAGTACCGCTGATTTCGACCTTATTGTTGAAGTCGGTCAAGGTGACTATTACATACCGATGGATACTCTTCATAAAGCAGATGGCGGTCAAACGGATAAAACAGATGATTGGGTTGTTCATACCAGTACGTTGAATGGATTTGATGAAGTAGGACATTTGCGCTTTAGAGCTGAAAAACTTAA
>JAZUEE010000158.1:0-2775 GCA_045639985.1 Bacteroidales bacterium | reverse complement strand
GACATGGCTACGATCCGACTTCGGATTGTTCAACACAGGTGCCTATCAGGAAGCCCTCGGAGGTTACGGTGGAATACAACATTGCATGACGCCTGCTCCGAAACACATCATCATCTACCGCGACGAAGAGGGTGAAATCTGCACCAAATTATTCGCTAAAGAACAGAGTTACAAGTCGATGCTAAAAATTTTGGGTTATTAGTAGAAGCAACGTTTTTTTTTCTACTTTTGCGCCCGGGTAAGTCTTGTACGATCTGCTCCCTTCTAACTCCCCCAGGGTAGGAATACAGCAAGGGTACGTCGGTTGTAGCGATGCGATACAAGTAGCTTGCCCTTTTTTTATGCCCACTTCTTGAGAACAAACAGGGTTAAGGGTTAATGTTGAATGATTAGTGATGAATGGTTAATGATTAATTGTAAATTATAAATTGCTCTATATTCGTCATTTGATATTCCGACTAACTCAACCTGAAACCTGAAACTTGAAACTTCACCATGTACCTAAAAATCTATCCCGAAAATCCAAATCAAAGAGCTATTGACCAAGTGGTCAAATGCTTGCAGGATGGTGGCATCATCATCTACCCTACCGACACCATCTACGGTATCGGGTGCGATATTTTCAAGCCCAAAAGTGTGGAGCGCATCACCGCTTTATTGGGCGACAAGAAGAAAAAGGATTCCATGACGTTCATCTGCTCCGACTTGAGCAACTTGTCCGATTACACGAAGCCCATTCCCAACAACATCTTCAAAGTGATGAAAAAGGCACTGCCCGGTCCTTTCACTTTCATTTTGGAAGCCAACAACAACGTTCCCAAACTGGTGCAAAGCAACAAGAAAACAGTCGGCATTCGTGTCCCCGACAACAACATCATTCGTGAAATCGTGCGACAACTTGGCCATCCCATCTTATCCACATCCGTGAAAGACGATGACGAAGTGATTGAATACACTACAGATCCGGAGCTCATTTACGAGCGTTATGGAGAGCAAGTCGATATCGTCATTGACGGCGGTTACGGCGACAACGTGCCGTCCACCGTGGTAGATTGCACCGATGACGAGCCCGTCGTTATCCGCGAAGGCAAAGGCGACATCGACCTGCTGTAAACCTACAATTCCACAGACATCAGTTCCGCATTGGCCAGCGCATAGTCGCGCTCGGCGGCCAAAACATTTTCAAGAGATTTATAGTGGAAATCCATCTCAGTGAAATAATCCTCCATGGAGATTTCGCCAGCAGCCGCAGCTTTCAGCAGCAAGGGCGCGGTGTTATACTGATTGAACGCCTGACGCAGTGCCAACGCACTCTCATACAGACCTTTCGCTTTGACATAGTCGCGTTCCAACTGATAGCGGAACTGCAATTTGTGGTCTTCGTACGACATTTCCGTCAGAGAGGCCTGTGCCTTAGCCTGTTTGATCGTATTTTTCTGCGCCCACAACGGCAGGGATATGCCAACCGTGAGACCTCTATACTTTTCTGCATCAGCTCCGATATTGCTTTCACTCATGTAACCGACCGAAAAGCGCGGTGCACGCAGCGACTTGTTCAGTTCCACTTTCAGTCTATCGACTTCCGCCTGCGCAGACCAATATGCCAAATCAGGACTTCTACCCTCCACTTGCTGATACCACATAGTAAAATCCTTCACAGGCGGAGTTAGCAGAAAACTATCCACCGACAATGCGATTTCTTTATCGCCATTCAACTGTTTGAGCGTAAGCGCTGCCATTTGCTGCTCGGCCTTCACACGCGCGTAGGCATTTTTCAACTCAGCCAAGCCCAATCGGCTACGATTCAGTTCCACAATGCCCATATCGCCCGCGTCAAAACGTTTTTGGCACATAGCCACCAATTTCTCGGCATTTTGGATATTCACCTCATATTGATGTAGAAGGGCATTATAATAGACCATCTCTATACACGCCTGCTGCGCCGTATAGAGAATCATCATTCTTCCCTGGCGGAACTGCGCATCCGCATTATAATCCTGCTTGTCGGCAATTTTCGCCCTTTGAAAATAGGCCGTTGGAAAGTCAAACGACTGCGTCACATTCAAGTCCCAACGATTGCTGGGTGTTGCCGGACTGCCCCACAGATAGTTAAATCCAACTTCAGGATTTTCAGGAGCCAACCCCGTATGGTTTTCCAACTTTTGGGCCTCATACTGCTTTTGCATGGATTTCAACGTCAGGTTGTTGTCCTCAATGCTGCGCAGAACCTGACTGAAGTCCTGCGCCGAGACAGAAGACCAACAAAAAAGCAACACGAACATTATATTTAATCGTTTCATATTCTATGTTTTATAATAAATGCATTACATTATTCATTGTACATTGTTCACCGTTCATTATACCATTCAAACACAGCTGGTACAACAAAGATATTGAGTAACGTGGAGGTAATCAGGCCGCCTAACACGACAACCGCCATTGGGCTTTGGATTTCGTTTCCGGAAGCGCTGCCGTTTACAATCATAGGAATTAGCGCCAAAGCGGAAGTCAGCGCCGTCATGATAATCGGGTTGAGACGGTCAACGGAACCGGCCATCACCGTATCGTGCAAGCCAACGCCTTTCTGCAACAGATTCTGATAGCGGGACACCAAGAGGATGCCATTGCGCGTAGCGATACCCAACAACGTTATCAAGCCGATGATCGAAGGGATGCTGACCACACGGGAAGACAGGAAAATCGCCAACACGCCGCCAATCAGGGCGAACGGAAGGTTCAACAAAACGATAGCCGATAGGGAAACATTTTTAAACT
>JAZUEE010000157.1:0-2885 GCA_045639985.1 Bacteroidales bacterium | reverse complement strand
GCCTCCGACTTAGACCATGAATGTTGGTGCTGCCGTTCACCTCCGCCTGATAGGGATTGCCGGAAGTGAACGTGATGGTGACGGTCGCCTTCACGACAGTATTAGTCACCAACTGCTGGTTGTTGTCTCTAACAACAGCCTGATAGGTCAGCTTCTGGGCAAACAACCCGAAAACCATGCCTACCAGCAAAACTAATGTCAGTAGAAGTTTTTTCATTGTTAAATTATTAAGCTATTAAATTACGAATGGGTGTTCTTTAGCGGATGCTGATTTCGTCCATGAATAACCATGCCTGATAACCTGGGGCTACGTGCCAGTCGGGTAGCAAACCGTAGTTGGTGACTTTCACTTTGATATAGCGGCCTGTGCCGTTGCCGGGCACGGTGAAGGTGTGCAACTTGGATTCTTCGGATTTTTCGGAGCCGATGCCGCCAACCTTGCCGAATGGATGGTAATTGATGCCGTCTTCGGAAATGAGGATTTCAACATTCTTAGGGAAGAATATCCAGGCACGCACGTCCTCCACACAACTTACGTCAACGGATTGCACGGGTTTGCTCTCCTGCAGGTCGATGACGGCTTCAAAGTCGCCGGGAAAGCCCTGCCAGTTTCCCACGCGCCAGTTGGCCTTGCCGTGCAGACCGTCAATCAGTCCGTCGTCACCGCCGGCATAGTACATCGGGTTGGGTTTGGTGACGTAGGTGAGCGTTTTATCCTTGTTGAACTTCACATACTCGGCTTCCGCCACGAGGCTGGCACCCGTATGTTTGTTGTAGGCGATGGCCTTGATGGTCATATTCTGCTCAACGGTGATGGGCTGCGAGTAGCGTATGCCGTGCGTGGGTGCGGGTTCACTGCCATCCAACGTGTAGTATAGTTCCGCTTCTTTTTGAGAAGGTATGTTTTTGATCTCAACTTGGAACGGCTCGCTGAAACACATCTTGTCTGTGGAGAAATAAGGAACGGCTGGCTCGGTTGAGGATAAAACGTAGTCTCCCACTTCTTGTTTCATCTTAGCCAGCTTGTTGTCGGTCATCGTGAAATGGATGTCACCGCCGTTTTGAATGTCTTTGAAATGGAATGTCGGAGGATATACTTTGAAAATATCTTTCTGATTGATGGTGATGTTTTGGACAATGTCGCCTTTGCCGTTTTTGCTAATGATGATTTTTTCACCGTTTTCCAGTTGGATGGTGGCTTTGTCGAACATCGGGTAGCCGAAGTCATAGACGTTGCTGCCCGGGCAAACGGGGTAGAATCCCAAGGAGCTGAGCACATACCACGCGGACATCTGGCCGCAGTCCTCGTTGCCGCATAAGCCGTCGGGTTGTGAAGTGTAAAGCTCGGTCATGATCTTGCGGACGAGTTCTGTGGTTTTATCGTAACGTAAAACGTAGTTGTAGAGATAGACGGCGTGGTGGCTGGGCTCATTGCCGTGGGCGTACTGGCCGATAACGCCGGTGATGTCGGCTTGGCCCCGCCCCGTCATTTCAGAACTGGAGTTGAAAAGACGGTCTAAGAAGTCCTCCATCTTGTCATTACCGCCTATTAGAGACTTGTAGTGGAGAATGTCGTGCGGCACGTAGGTGGAGTACTGCCAGCAGTTGGCTTCGGTGTAGAAGTTGTTGACTTCCGTGGGGTTGAACGGGGTGGCAAAGCCGCCGTTGCGTTTGCCGTGCATAAAGCCCTGTGGGTCCAAGATGTTTTGGTAGAAATTGGAACGCTTGTAAAACTCGTCCGCCACCTTCTTGTTCCCAATGAGTTCGGAAAATCGTGCGATGCACCAATCGTCGTAGGCGTATTCCAGCGTTTTGGACACGGACTCGTTGTCGGCATCGCCCGGGATGTATCCGTATTGTGCGTATTCGGGACGGCCCAACTTGTTGAGGGTGGCGCTGTGTACCATGGCCTCCAGCATCTCGTTTTCATCATACGGATGGATGCCTTTGATGTAGGCATCGAGGATGACGGGCACAGAATGATAGCCAATCATACACCAGGTTTCGTGCGCGGAAAGTTCCCAAACGGGAAGCATTGTGCCTTGTTTGTAGTGCAACATAAAGGTGTAGAGAAAATCTTCGGAACGTTTGCGGTCGATGATGTTCAAGAGCGGATGCAGGGCGCGGTAGGTGTCCCATAACGAAAATACCGTATAGACGTTGTGCTTGCCGTCGGTTTGGTGGATTTTGCCGTCTTGTCCGCGATAGCGTCCGTCGCGGTCGCTGTATAGATACGGCGAGGTGAAACAATGATAGAGGGCGGTGTAGAAGACTTTTAGGTCTTCTTTGTTTGCAGTCTCAACTTTTATTTTGCCGAGTTCCTTGTTCCAGACGGCTGTGGCGTTGTTTCTGACTTTGTCGAAATCGAAGCCTGTGATTTCTTGTTGGTTTTTCTGCGCGCCTTTGATATCCACGGCGGAGATGGCCACTTTGAGAGTCACGCTTTTGACCTTGGCATCAAAATAGACGATGGCCTTGCAGTCGGTACCGTCAATCTTGCTGCCTTGCACGAGCTTGCCGTTTTGGTAGAGTTCCACTTTGGCAATCGGGGCGGAGGCGAGCAGGGAGAATGCGCAGTATTGGTTGGGGTTCCAGGCCTCGGAACGGCGATAGCCGACCAACTCGTTGCCCTGTACGGAAAATTCGGATGCCAACGTCTTGTCGCGATGCGTGAGGTCGATGATGATGCCCTTGTTGCTGTTTTGCGGGAAGGTGTAGCGATGTACACCCACGCGCTCGCCGGCGGTGAGTTCCGCGAAGATGCCGTTGTCTAATTTCACCGAATAGTAGCCGGCCGTGGCGTTTTCGTTCTTGTGGGAAAAGGTGCTGGAATACTGCTCGTTGTTAATCGATGGAGTGCCCACAAACGGGGTGACGAGGATGTC
>JAZUEE010000156.1:0-19293 GCA_045639985.1 Bacteroidales bacterium | reverse complement strand
ATTTACGTTACATGCTGATGTCACTATCGCTGTCGCAGAAAGTCGCCTCTGACATACCTTTCTACAAACGTGCCATCATGGCTTTTTGCATCACGGATGAGATTTTTGCTTTGGCCGCCATGGAAAAAGACGATGTTTCGTTCCCATTTTTCAGCGGTCTTATGACACCTCCGTTGGTTGGCTGGACATTAGGCACTTTCCTCGGAACCATTGCTTCCAATCTGCTCCCACCCATGTTGCAAGGTTGCTTCGGCATTGCCTTGTATTGCATGTTTATTGCCATCATCATCCCACCCGCCCGCAAAAGCCGCAAAGTGTTCATCGCCATCGTTGTTTCGGCTCTGCTATCAGGTCTTTTCAAACACGCCCCCGTCTTTCATTTCATTTCCAAAAACGGAGGAGGATGGGCCATCATCATATCCGCCATCATAGGTGCATCCCTCTGTGCTTCCATCAAAGAAATCAAACGTACCAAAAAGAGGAGACTCGCTTTAATGAAAGGAGGTTCCCATGTGTAGCATGCAAAACGTCGCCCTTGCCGTAGCCATCATGGCCGTAACCACCTACATTATCCGCGTCATTCCTATAGGATTCGTGCGCAAAAAGTTGGAGAATGAATGGATTCAGGACTTCATCTACTATCTTCCGTTTTGTGTCCTATCCGCCATGACTTTCCCCGACGTATTCTATTCCACCACTCCGCCAGGCATTTCTGCACCGCACTTCCTATCCGCATCAATCGCCACCATGATCGCCTTGGTGCTGGCATGGAAAAACAAAGGTCTTGTCCAAGTGGCCCTCGTAGCAGTCTTCGCGGCAGTTCTCATCGAATTATTGGCACCTCTACTGTTTTAAATTTGTTTAAAGTTCAAGGTTTAAAAGAAGCACCTCTGTTCGTGAATAGGGGGAGCATTCTCTTTAACATTATACCGTTTATAAAAAACATTTTCGGCTAAAAAGGAACTTGCAAAATACACTATCTTTGCAAGTTAAATTTCTGTTCAATGCACCATTATCCTTTCGTTATGAAAAAGGCCGTAATATTTATTTTCCTTCTCCTCGGATGTGCCGCTTTTGTTGCCCAAGGGCAAAGTAGCACACAATTAAAAAAGGATAAGCAAAAAATCGAGAAGGAGATTGCCAACACACAAAGTCTGTTGAAAAAGACTGAAAAGAACCAGAAAGCATCCCTTCAGCAGATAGCCGTTTTAAGACAACAAATCAGCAGCCGTGAAAAACTCATTACCACCCTCAATGGTGAAATCCTGCAAATGGAAGAGACACAGGAACAGAATCAGAAAGAGATTCTGACGCTTCAAAAGAAATTGACCTACATGAAATCCGACTATGCGCAGGTCGTATATATGGCCTATCGCAACCGCAATCTCATGGACAAAGTGACGTTCATTCTTGCCTCTGACAATTTTTCTCAGATGTTCAGAAGGGTCCGGTTTTATGCCATCTTTTCAAAGAATGTTCGCGAGCAAGCTGCCAAAATAACGCAAACGCAGCACGACCTCCAGAAAAAAAACGAGGAAATCGTTGTCATAAGAGACCAGAAACAAAATCTCGTCACAGGCAAGGAATCCGAGATTAAGAAGTTAGAATCCGACCGAAAACAGAAGACCAAAAATGCGGAACAGTTAAAAAAGCAATCTCAACAATTGTCTGCGCAGCTCAAGGAGAAACAGCGCAAGCGCAAAGATTTGGATGCAGCCATACAGAAAGCCATCAAAGCCGAGATTGCCGCCGCCAATGCCAAGAACAAAGCCAACACATCGGCCAAATCAAGCAGTATGAGTAGCAGCAGTAGCAGTTCTTCCTCCTCTAACAAAAGCAGCAGTACAAATACCAGAAGTACCGCGACAATTGCATTAACGCCGGAAGAGCAGACGTTGAACAACTCCTTTGTCAGTAACAAAGGAAGTCTTCCATGGCCCGTAGCAAAGGGTGCGAAAGTCGGCGAATTTGGCAACTACGCGCATCCCGATGTACCTTCCGTGATGATTGAGAACCGCGGCATCGACATCATGACCGATGCCGGTGCACCCGTACGCGCCATCTTCCAAGGCGAAGTCACAACGGTAATGGACGTGTTAGGCACCAAAGTCGTCATCATCCGACATGGCGAATATATCAGCGTATATCAAAACCTTGCCTCCGTCAATGTCAAAAAGGGAAGTAAAGTCACGACCAAGCAAACCATCGGAACAGTGGCAAAGAACTCCTCCACCAACACCTACGAACTCCATTTTGAAATTTGGAGAAATGATTCCTATCTTAATCCAAATTCCTGGTTGGCAAAACGTTAGTTTTTTTATGATAATCAAGAGCGCAGAATTCATCCAAAGCGTCACCGATTGGCGCAAATGTCCGCCGGCGAATCTTCCCGAATACGCCTTCATCGGGCGTTCCAACGTTGGAAAATCCTCCCTTATCAATATGCTGGTCAACAACAAAAAATTGGCCAAGACCTCTTCCAAGCCAGGTAAGACGCAAACCATTAATCACTTTCTTATCAACAAAAATTGGTACTTGGTAGATTTACCCGGATATGGCTATGCCTCCATTTCCAAAGCCATGCGCGAAAAGTGGCAAAAGATGATTAGCGATTACCTCATCCAAAGAGAGAACCTCCAAGTGATTTTCGTTTTAATAGATTCACGATTAGAGCCACAGAAAATAGATCTTGAATTCATCAGCAATTTGGGTGCATCAGGCATCCCCTTCGCCCTGATTTTCACTAAAACAGATAAAATTTCCACGAGCAAGGTACAGAGTAACGTACAGAAATTCTACAACAAGCTGGCCGAAGAATGGGAAGAAATGCCCTACAGAATGCTATCGTCCTCCGAAACCGGGAAAGGGAAAGAAGACATTCTAACTTACATCGAACAAATTAATTCACAATATAACAGGAAAGTTGAGCAATGAGAACCAACATCATAACCATATTCTTTATTATAGCCATCTGTGTTTTCTGTTTCAGCAACTGCAAAACAGAACGTCGTATTTCCAATAGTTTATCCCTTTATGATTCGACTTGGGAATTAACGACCATTCAACATCAACCAATAGACAGTCTTAAAGTATCCGAAAAGCCCTTCATCGTTTTTCAAAGAGAAGGGACATTCTATGGCAATTTCAGTTGCAACAATTTCTTCGGCTCATTTTACACCAAAAAGCAGAAATTACAACTCGAGTATGCAGGAGCCACCAAACAACTCTGCATGAATATGGATTTAGAAAAAGCATTTTTGAAATCGCTAAAGAGCGACATTTCCAATTACACTATCTCCGACAGTATCCTTACGCTGTATGCCGGGAAGGAAGAAATTATGCAATTCAAATATGTCGGATCAACAAATATGGAGAATTAGAATTTCTAATTCTCCACAAAGTCCTTTCAAAATTCTTATTTAAGACCGTCTCTTTTGAGAAGAGCATCGATTTCCGGTTCGCGGCCACGAAATTCCTTAAACATATTCATCGCCGGTTTGGAGCCGCCTTGTGATAGAATCGTCTTGACATATTTATCTGCGATTTTCTTATTCATAACTCCATTTTCCTGGAAAAGGGAAAAAGCGTCAGCTTCCAACATTTCTGCCCATTTATAGCCATAATACCCAGCCGCATAGCCGCCTGCAAAGATATGGCTGAACGAGGTACTCATACAAGCCTCATCCACAACTGGCATTGTTTCAAATCGTTCAAAAACACGCTGTTCTTCTTTACGAACATCCTCAATTTGTTGAGCATCCATGGTATGCCACATCATATCCAAATAGCCAAATGAAAGTTGACGTGCAGACGCATATCCGGCCATATATTGACGCATTTGCTTGAGTTGTTCCACATATTTTTGAGGAATCAGCTCTCCTGTTTTGTAGTGACGGGCAAACGTTTTGAGAAATTCATACTCTGTTGCCCAATTTTCATTTAATTGGGAAGGCAATTCCACAAAGTCATGCTGAGAATTTGCACCTGAGATAGACTGATAGGGCACTTTCGACAACATCCCGTTCAAAGCATGGCCGAATTCATGAAGAAACGTTGTCACTTCGTCAAAAGAGAGCAACGACGGTTGTTTTGCCGTTGACGGAGTGAAATTCATCACCAAGCTGACAAGTGGACGCACATCATTGCCTTTTGCATCCACATACTGCTCGCGAAAGGCAGTCATCCAAGCACCGCTTCGTTTAGTTGCTCGCGGATGAAAATCCAAATAAAGAACTGCCATAAATTCTTTTCCCCTATAAACTTCGTATGCCTTTACATCCTTATGATACACTTCTATCTTCTTATTTTCTTTGAATTGAAGATCATATAGATTCTGAGCCAAGGCGAACACACCCGATATGACATTTTCCAATTTAAAATATGGTTTCAATGTTTCATCGCTCAAACGGAAAAGCTCATCCTTCTGTTTTTCAGAATAGTAAGCATAATCCCACCGCTGGATGTCTTCTTTCAATCCATTTTTATGAGCGAAATCATTCAATAATTTCATATCTTTTTGGGCCGCAGGAATAGAATATTTGGATAGTTTGTCCAAAAAGGAGAATACCGTCTCAACATTATTTGCCATTTTGTCGTGCAAAGCATATTCTGCATAATTCTTGTAGCCAAGCAATTCGGCCAAACGTTGACGGCAGATGAGAATCTCTTTAATAACACCGGTATTATCATATTTTCCACCATACGCAATATTGCATGAATTCAAATACATGGTTTTTCGCAAATCGCGATTGTCAGCATACGTCAATATAGCCCGACGGCTGGGATAAGACAAATCAAAGACATAACCCTTCAACCCTTTTTCCTGTGCTTTTTGTGCTGCTATATCCAAATCCACCTCCGGGACTCCCGATAATTCTTTCTTATTCGTCACATTCATATACCAATCGTTAGTTGCAGCCAAAGCGTTTTGGCCATAAAGCAATGTCAAGTTCGCCAACTTAGTGGATATTGTACGAAATTCTTTTTTGGCATCGGGAGACAACTTTGCTCCATTTTTAACAAACGCATCATACGTTTTTTGTAGAAGCATTTTATCCACGGAATTGAGTTTTTCGTATTCATTATCATAAACTATCTGAACACGTTTAAACAAAGACTCATCCAAATAAATATTATTTGAATATTGGGTGAGTTCTGGTTGAATAGCATTAGCTATTGCTTGCATTTCCGGTGTCGCATCACATTCAAGGATGTTAAAAAACAAACCTGTCCAACGTGTTAATTCATAACCGGAGCAATCTAACGCAACAATCGTATTCTTAAAAGTCGGATCTTCCGGGTTTTTCTTAATTTTATTAATATCAAGGACTGCCCTCTTCAAGCATATATCAAAAGATGATTTATAATGTTCCACCTTAATCTTACTAAAAGGAGGAGTTTGATATGGGGTATTCCATACTTGCAAAAAGGGATTATCCTCGTAAGTAACCTTTTTTGCGTTGGCTTTTTCCTGCGCACTTGCTTGCATAACCATAAATGACAATAAAATGAATATCAGACTTTTTTTCATATAAATTAATTTTGAATAATCGAGACAACGGCTACTGCGGCAATTCCTTCCTGACTGCCCGTAAAGCCCATTTTTTCATTCGTCTTGGCCTTGACGGAAATATTACCCGGTTCCGTCTTCAAACAGGCAGCAAGTTTCAAGACTATGGCATCCACATACGGTTTCATTTTAGGTTTTTCCATAATTAGTGTACAATCCAAATTATTGACACTCCAATTCTGGTTTTTCAAAAGTTCAACAACTTTATCTAACAGCAACAGACTATCGACATTGGAAAATTCAGGATCATTATCTGGGAAATGCGTACCTATATCCTTTAATGCGGCAGCACCTAATAAGGCATCACAAATAGCATGAACCAGCACATCACCATCCGAATGCGCGGCCAAACCAAGTTCGAAAGGAACACGAATGCCCCCGAGCACCAATGGTCTATCAGGGGCAAACCGATGTGAATCATAGCCGAAACCGACACGAAATTTCATACGCTTTCTACTTTAACTTTCCTTGACGTTTGATTTCATCTCTATTAAATGACTTGAAATCAAAGGATAACGTAAAGCGCAAGGTATTTGCCAACGGATGTTGTTGGCCATTTGTAGAAAACAAATAAGAAATATCTATATTAAAAATATTGTATTTAAGACCAGCACCAACCGTGAGGAACTGGCGATTGCCCTTATACTTGCTTTCATGGAAATATCCCAATCTAAAGAAGAACAAATCACGATAGCTATATTCGGCACCCAAAGCCCAGTTTATCTCGGCCATTTCTTCACCGAAAACGCTTGCATTCACGCCATTATATCCTATACCAGGCGCATCATAAAATGATTGGAAAATACCTTGCGGAACAGATACATCCGGATCCATACCGGCAAGAATAACCGGATTATTGTATTCGTCATATATGATTCTTCCCGTAATACTATCCGTAGCATAAACAGGATTGGTAGGCACGAGCAATTTGTTGATTTCACCATTAATGGTAAGTTTGTTATATTCGTCAAATGCCATTTCATAACCCAAACCAAGTCTTAAATTGGCTGGCAGGAAATCACGGCGCAACGTTCCTGACGAATAAGACATCTTATTACCCATATTGGAAATACACAAACCTGCACGCAACGTACTACCTTCCAAGCCTTTTGTTCTGAAATCTTGCTCATAGAAAAACGAGAGGTCAGCAGCTCCTGCCAAACCAGGTTTGGTTTCTTGTCCTCCCACGAATTGTCCAGCCGTAAGATTGGAATAGATGAAACGTGGCGTGATGGCGATGGACAACTGATCAATCAATTTGCGTGAATAGGTGAAATCCAACGCAAACTCATTGGGACTTTGATTTCCCATCGGTTCGCCATAGTCATCCGTAAACTGAATATCACCCAAAGAAAAATAACGAAGAGAGAAGGCAATAGCATCCATATCCGTTATTTTCCAATATGTACTGAGATACAACAAATTTATATCATTTACCAATTTACGCAACCACGGGCTATAGGAAATACTGATTCCGAATGTGTTTTTACTGAAGACATATTTAGAAGGGTTGTAACTTTGGGAATTGACATCTGCAGATGTCGCACATCCGATATCGCCCATAGCACCCGCACGGGAATCTGGAGCAATCAACAAAAACGGCACAGCCGTTGTGATCGTATTTAATTCCTTTCCTCCTAATTGTCCGGGATTGATTTGTGCATGTGATAATTGAGAATTGAAAAGCAGCGCTGCCAGCGCCAGAACGAATATTGATTTTTTCATATAGTGTTTTGTTTATTTTTTCAAAGACAGAAAAGTGTAACGATGATTTTTCTATTTTATTTTAAACAATATTTTTTTTTGTGATTTTTTTATGAAAACTATTCAAAATGGAATTTTATAGAATGACTAACTTTTCAAAGACGTCGGCTGTTTCATTATTTTGGTTACGGACTTTCAATCGATACATATAAACCCCTTTGCCAATTTTATCGCCATAATCATCACGTCCATCCCACGGAATGGCACTGCTTCGATTGCCATCCATAAACTGACTGGTAGATATTGTTTTCACCAATTTTCCTGATATAGTGTATATTTGTATAAGAATGTCGAAAAGACCTCCGTTCTGGTTATGTTCGAAATAGAAATCCGTATGCGTGGTAAACGGATTCGGGTAATTTAGGACATGGCTGAGCGTCAGTTTTTCATCCGACACCACTTCAAAAGAGAGTTCACTCTCCGAATGATTATTATTAATATCCCATGCCCGCACCATAATTTTGTGTTTTCCTACTGGCAAGTCACTGAGGTTGTATCTGATAGTTCCAACGTTAAAACTATCCTTTTCGGTTTGATAGTAATCATTCAACACAATTTGAGATTCGGTAGCATCGTCCAACACCGCAGTCAAATCATGTCCAATACCGTTACCTGTGGTATTAATACCGTAATTATCCTTAACTTTAGCAATTAGCATTGGAGAATTGCCGACGATACCCCCATTCACAAAATTCTCATCATTCAGGAAAAGTTCAATAGAGGGGCCTTCTTTGTCGTTCAACCCATTCGTATCCGTTCCTCCGATAATAAAATTGGAAAAAGCACCCGCCGCATCTTGATAATCACTACATGCATAATAGCTGATTTTTCCGTTGCCATACGTATAGTCAATATCTTTCGGAATATAACAGGAGAAATTGAATTTCCCATCCGTCACAGAGCAATTTCCTTTAAACAAAATGCTTTTTTGAATTGTAAAATCCATTTTCGGGCTGCCCGGATCATTAGACAACGTAGAAGTTGTGATTTTCTTATCATAAATCGAAGGAAACAGACTGCCATTCATAGCCACCACATGTCCGTTCTCGTCTTCTACATGTCCGCACACGGTCAATTTGGAGAAAGCTCTCACCGTATCCAACGCACTGCCAGCCGGTTGGTGGTTGATAGAATCCGTAACAATATGGTAAGTCGGGATGGCAAAAGGCATCGAGGGGTCTCCCATCAGCACAAACATATTCAAATTAGCAGAAGCGCCTGTCAAGTTTTTGCCCGTAATAGCGACCTCGCCAACCGTAGGATATCGGCCTCTTTCCGTATTAAAAATATGATTGAAGAATTTTGTTCCAAAAGAGGCATTTGACGTTGACCATGCCTCTCGATCTGCCGTGACTATGGCACTAACGCCTCCATTACTGTTAAACAGAGCCAATTCTGCAGGAGAGATGGAAGGCCGGTCATATCTGCCAAAAGTACAAGACAATGTAAGCATGACCGGAAGATTGTATTTATTGTTCCATTTATTGATATCGGAATTTTCCAAAATGCGTTCATTAGCCCAACCATCCTTTCCGCTGTGCCCCACATACGTAAAGAAAAGCGCTCCGCGATTCATGCGGTTGGTAATCGCAGTATTCACATCTGGGTATCGTTGTCCACCAGCATTCGAAACCTGTTGAAAAGCATCTAAATATATTTTGTCCAAATTAATATTGTCATTAGTAGATTCGATGATACTCGAAAAGGAGTCCGCATTTTCCATATAGTAGCTACCATCCTCGTCATCGGCCACAAAAGCCATAATATTTCGCCAATCGCCAAAATTTGAAATCTGCGAAGCATTATCCGACACGATTCTCCCCTTTTTCGTATAATTGATACTTTTATCGACCGCCGCACGTGCCTGCGCCACAGTACTACACGGGAAACGTCCTATCGCAATATCGTACAGTCCTTTCCCATTATCTCCTTCCGAATCATCCAACAATCCAAACGTATCATCATTGGAATAGGAATATAGCTCATTTAACGAATTTCCATTTGCCGTATATTGATAATTGGGAACAAATATCTCCGTACCCTTCACTCTACCTCTATAATCATAACTGGGACGTCCCACCAACAACAAATACTTGGGATACTGTTTATCGGTTTTATCATAAATCATTTTCATATAGTCGCGAATGGCCATCGGATCCTGTGAACCGCTTGAAAATTCATTATAGACCTGCTGGATTGTAACAACCTTGACATTCAATCCGTCATTGGCACGACGAAAATCCGCCAAGCGATTGGCTTCCGATTGGAAATCCGGATGCGTTATGATAACCAAATCCACATTGTTGGTGGCATGTAAATTCTGATTAGCCACCATTCCCTTAGGTGTAATATTCAAAAAACGAGCACCATTGAAAGCTACGAATTTTCGCAATACATCCGTTGGAGTTTTGAAGCTATAGGTAGAGCCCTCCGCACTCAGCACGTACTGAAACGTTTGTCCCGGATCGGTAACATCCCACACCTGCATATTTGCATTCGCATTGCCAATGTTAAATTGCGCGATGTTTCCATTGCCTACCGTAGCAGGCGTACAAAACGGAAATTGTTCCGAAAACATGGTTAGACGACAAGGAACTTCCACCTCAATCCAATCCAAATAAGCTGCCGACGAAGTTCCCGGTTTACTATAATCTAAAGATATTGTTAGGGAAGAAGCTGTGGGGGTGAACGGAAACGCTTTTGAGGCAAGTGTAGCAGATTCGCCTCCAGAAATAGCAGGAAACACTAATGTTCCCAAATTATTGCCATTCGCCTTAAGCGTAAAATACGATGAAGAGCTTGACGCGCAAGCACCTGCCACCATAATTCGACCTACACCTTGAACATAATTGGGAATATTAAAATTATATGTCCGCGTTGTGGTTATATCAAACAAATCACCAAACCACTCTTTACCCGTTTCATTAAAATTGAAGGCATCTTCTTCCAAAAAATCATAATACGTGTACTCATTCACACTCATATTAGCCGTAAGAGATGAATGGTCAACCATCTGAACGCGCTTTTTTTCGCCTATACCAGGAGTATTTGTTATAAAATAATGAGACACATCAGAATAGATATTGGTACTATGCGAAAAATGTCCCGACACCGTATCGTACTTCCAAGAATGAGGAGATTCGCCATAAAATAGAAAATAATCGCCTTCCTCTATTTTACCGTCACCGCCATCGAAAATCGAAATAGGCAATTCACGTAAATCCTCAATCCGAGACTTACTATTAGCTTCCGGAAGCATCGCCCCGCCATTTCCGAATACCGCAATATTATGTGAAATAATCGGCGTACTCATTCCCAAAGCAACGAGATCACTATATGCCACTTTGTATATACCCGTTTGCGCCAATTCAAAGCTATACCACTGTCCGGATTTCAAAACAGACTGTTCGGGGTGTGATTTACGGAATTTCGCTTGGGCAACGTTCCGGCCAGACAACGTAATCGTAACCGAATTCACTCGAGCATACTGTCCGGACGATTGTTCGACAATAGGGACAAACGACAGCAGAAGATAGGGTTGCGTTTTTTCGTATGCGGATGCGGCCTGCACGTCCAATACTTTTTGATGAAAATTTTTATCTATTAGAGAATTGCTATGTGCATCAAACGATTCATAATGAATATCAGAGATTGAAATCTCATAATCATCATAAAAGTAATCCACCGGAATACGTTCGTAATAACATGGCAAAGTTGGAAAATCAGACGGATAAATAGCTTGGTTGAAATGAACAAATTCCAAAGTTTCATCTTCAGAAATCGTATAGGTAAGATTTTTCACCCACTTAAGTGTAATGGTCCGTTCGATTTTTTGAGCCTGACTATCAAACAGTTGAACTAATAGCAGGCAAAAAAAGCATACGGACACCCAAGATTTCCTTTCCATTTGTCGTTAAATTAAAAAAACGGTGCGAAAATACAAATTTGAAGCACTTATTCGTTATGATTATTGCAATGTTCATAACAAATAAAAAATAACCGGATAGATGTTATTATTTTTGTATTTTTGCCCGCTTAAAAAAAAGTATATTATGCATAAAAGAATTATTATACTCTTAGCTGCGATATTAGGATTTTCCACGATGCACGTCAGTGCGCAAGACCCGATGTTTTCGCAGTTTTATGCCAATCCGTTGTATCTTAATCCTGCTATGGCCGGCACCAATATTTGTCCGCGATTCACTTTCAACTTCCGCGACCAATGGCCATCCATGCCAGGCACTTTTATGACATTTGCGGCCTCGTATGACGAACACTTTGACAAAATATACGGTGGTATCGGTGTCCAATTTTGGGGTGACCGCGCTGGAGAAGGCGGAATCATCAATACCTACAACGCCAGCTTCATGTATTCTTTCAAAGTCAAAGTTTCCAAGAAATTCAACTTACGCTTAGCTTTGGAGGCATCCTACCAAAACAAATCCCTAAACTGGAACGCGCTCACTTTTGGCGATATGATAGACCCTCGATATGGGTTCGTTTATTCCACTAACGAACAAATGCCCGAAGTAAACAGCATTAACACCCTTGATTTTTCCGCAGGTATTTTAGGTTATACGCCTCACATTTATTTCGGGTTTGCAGCCAAGCATATTGCGTTGCTCAGTTTATCCACCAAATATTCCCCCTATAGTTTTTTGGTGGGCAATGCGGACGGCAATTTCTATGACATGCTGAAACTCACCGCCCACGTCGGAGCAAACTTCGATTTGAAGCGTAAAAGCAAAAAAGAGACCTCCTTCGGTGATATTTCCATCAGTCCGAACTTTATATACGAACATCAAATGGGATTCAACTATTTTAATGAAGGTTTTTATATGAAATTCTATCCTTTCACAGTGGGTCTCTGGTGCCGTCATGGTTTGACATATAAATATAATTATAATGTACCAACCTTAAATGCAGACGGGACCCCTGTCGTAGATGCCGACGGCAATGCCGTTGTCACGCAACAGATAGACAAAATATACAATTCGGATGCTGTAATCTTCATGTTCGGTATTGAATATGACATGTTTAGAATCGCCTATTCATACGATATGACCATCAGCAAACTCGCCAGCGCAACTACTGGCGGCAGCCACGAAGTTTCATTACAACTTCTGCTACCTTGCCCGAAAAAACGGCAGGCAATTAAAGACCTTAAGTGTCCTTCTTTCTAATCTTACAAACAGCACATACTTATAAATTTTGATAATAAATATTAATACAATGAATAGAATAACAAAATTAACAGGTTTGATTATCGCAGTGGGTCTTATGACTATGATGTCATCATGTAAAAAAGAGACTTCACCGACTACCGGTTGGAATTACAATGATGCCAAGAATGGTGGCTTCGAAGTTGCCCCATTTGAAGAACAAGCCACAGGCCCAGGCCTCGTATTCATTGAAGGTGGTTCTTTTGTCATGGGTCAAATGGAAGAAGACGTCATGAAAGATTGGAACAACACCCAACGCCGCGTGTCCGTAGCTTCTTTCTACATGGATGAATGCGAAATTGCCAATGTGGACTACCTTGAATACCTTTATTGGTTGGAAAGGGTCTTCATTCCCCAAGATTTGAAAGTCGTTTATGATAACGCCCTCCCAGACGAAAACGTTTGGCGCGACCGTTTAGGCTATAACGAACCAGACGTGGAATATTATTTCCGTCATCCCGCATACAGACACTATCCTGTAGTAGGTGTTAACTGGTTGCAAGCTACCAACTACGCTGCTTGGAGAACGGACCGCGTAAATGAACAGATATTGGTTGACCGCGGCTATGTTGAGTTCGCTGAGACACCAACCGCAGAGGGTTATTTCAACACAGACGCTTATCTCACATACGAAACATACGAAGCTGAAGGCGAAAAACGTCTCCGCTACATCTCTTCCGGTGAATATCGCAATGTTAAAATGGAAGATGGCATCCTGCTCCCGAAATATCGCCTCCCGACCGAAGCCGAATGGGAATATGCCGCTTACGGTTTGATTGGAAACACATTGAACGAGCGTGTACTTGAACGTAAAGTATATCCTTGGAATGGTCAGCAAATCCGTACAGAAGAAAAGAAATACTATGGAGATATCATGAGTAACGTTCGCCGTGGTCGCGGCGACTATATGGGTGTAGCCGGCGACTTGAACGACAACGGCTTCAAGACCAAAGACGTACGTTCCGATTGGCCAAATGACTATGGTTTGTATCAAATGGCTGGCAACGTCGCTGAATGGGTAATGGATGTTTACAGACAATCCTCGCATGATGACGTAACAGAATACAATCCTTTCCGTGGCAACTACTTTGAGACAAAAAAACTTCTCGAAGATGGTACCGTCGCTGAACGTGATAGCATTGGTAAAATACCTATGGTTCCTGTTTCTGATTTCAAAAATGACAGAAGACGCAACTATCGCGCTGCCGATAACAAGAACTACCTTGATGGTGATTGGCAATCTCTGCAAAACATGGACGATTGGAAAACTGCAACCACCAATACGGAAGCAACTGCTCGCATGTATCGTAAGAGAAACGACCAACCATACGCATATTCTTTAGTCAGCGACTACGCTCGTGTCTATAAAGGCGGTTCTTGGAAAGATATTCCTTATTGGTCTGCTCCCGGTTCCAGACGCTATATGGATGAAGACGAAGCAACTGACTACATCGGATTCCGCTGCGCCATGGCCCGCGTTGGCACTCAATCCAAGTAACATCACAACAACAATATAAAAAACGGCAAGGAACAGTCCTTGCCGTTTTTTATTCTATCAGCCATGGAAATAATGCAAAAGCACAATATTTAGTTTCGATTTTGGTGCTCAAACAATCCTATTTTTTTGTACGTTTGCGCCCCTAATTTTTATACAATGTTTAGTTTATATATCAAGGAGATAAAGTCGTTTCTAAGCTCCATTATCGGCTACATTTTTGTATGCGTATTTCTGATTGTTTCCGGACTATTCCTTTGGGTCTTTCCGAACATCGACAACATTATGGAATCCGGTCTCGCCGATATGCAGGGATTATTTAATCTTTCTCAATTTCTATTTCTGTTTTTGGTTCCGGCCATCACAATGCGTTCCTTTGCAGAGGAAAAACGTACGGGGACCATGGATTTACTGCTCACGAAACCGTTGACAGACATGCAGATTATCGGAGCGAAATTTTTATCCTGCCTCAGTCTGCTTATCATCGCCCTGCTTCCAACCTTGATATACGTAATCTCTGTCATCTTCATCGGAAATCCCGTTGGAAATTTGGATATGGGCAGCACTTGGGGTTCTTACCTCGGATTACTGTTTTTAGGAGCAACTTTCATCTCTGTGGGACTGTTTTCTTCCGCCCTTACCAATAACCAAATCATCGCCTTCATTATTTCTGCCCTATTGTGCTTCATCCTATCTTTCGGATTCGCCTTCATCTATTCTTTTGAATCGTTAGGGGCGTTTGGTTATTACATAAAATCCATTGGTATTGAACATCACTATGCCTCCATCAGTAAAGGAGTCATTGACAGCAGAGACATCATCTACTTTTGCAGTGTGATCTTCCTATTCCTTTTTGGCACCCGAATCGTACTTCTTAAACGCAAATGGTAACCTTTTAACGCAGCCGCTATGAAAAAGAATTTCAACACTAAAAACAGCAAGCAGTTTAAAAAGAATACCATCATCGGCCTTATTGCCGCCTTGGTCATCGTACTCATCATCAACATTATATCGTCATTTCTATTTTTCCGTATTGACTTGACAAAAGACAAACGGCACTCCCTTTCACCTTCTACCATAGAAATACTGAAAAACCTGGATGATAAAGTCTATATCCGCGTCTATCTCAAGGGTAAAGACCAACCTGCCGACTACCAATTGTTTGCCAAACAGGTTGAACAGATGTTGCAGGATTTCCGCAGCTATTCCAAAAACGTATATTTCGAATTTATTGACCCTCTCGATTCCAAAAACAATGAAGAGGTAAACTCCATTTTAGCGGAATTTGTCAAAAAAGGATTGGAACCTATTCCCATCAGCCGTGAAGATGCCAATGGATATTCCACACACATGGTAATTCCTGGTGCCATCATCTCCTACCAAAACCACGAATACCCCGCCAAATTGGTTGTTGCCGACCCTTCTGGCGCTGACTGGATGCAGTATTCCATTGAAGAGCTCGAATATAACCTTGTATCACCGATCCGCCGACTTATCAAAACGGAGAAGCCCAATGTAGCATTTTTGGATGGCCACGGCGAGTTGGACTTTTGGAGTACCTGCTGGACAGCCATGCAATTGCAACGTTTTTACAATGTATCCCGCATAACCCTTGACGGAAAAATCAACAGTCTGCGGCACATCAGCGTGGCCGACTCCGCCAGTCAGACACTCAAATTGGGCGAAAACAAATACGATGTGCTCATAGTCGCACAACCCACCCAACCTTTCAAAGAATATGACAAATACATTATAGACCAATTCATCATGCGCGGAGGCAAGGTGCTTTGGCTAATTGACAACACGACCGCCTCTTTGGACAGTCTGCAATCCACACCCGAATTTTTCGCCACGCCTCGCGCTCTTTACATAAACGACCTCTTTTTTACGTACGGCGTGCGCATCAACCCGAACTTGATTCAAGACCTCAGTTGCATGCCTATCCCACAACAAGTGAGTATGATCGGCGACCAACCTCAATACAAGTTCATGGCTTTCCCCTATTGTTTGGACATCGTCAATTTCAGCGACCACCCCATTGTACGTAACATCAAAGAAATTAAATCCGACTTTGCGGGAACCATTGACCTTGTCGGCAATAGTGAGGAACTGCAAAAAACAGTATTGATGACTTCCTCGGAGCGCTCCAAATTAGTGCCCACCCCTTCTATTGTCACGTTGAAAGTCGGACTTACCAAACCCAACATGCAGGAATACGCATTCCGAAACCTGCCCGTCGCCGTATTAGTGGAAGGACAATTCAAATCCGCATTCAAAGGTATCCTTCCGATAGAATTTGACACCATCAAAGAGTTGGATTACAGGGATAAGAGTGTGCCCACTCGCCAAATTTTCGTAGCTGACGGCGACATTATCCGCAATCCTTTCGACAAGAAACGAAACCAACCCTATCCTGCCGGTTACGACATCTATACCCGCACCATGTTCGACAACACACAATTCATCATCAACTGCGTGAACTACTTGTGTGCTGATGACGACCTACTACAACTGCGAGCAAAAAATTTCAAAATCGGCTCCTTAAACAACGAAATCATCAGAAGTCATAAAACACTACTCTCCATTCTCAATATCTGCATTCCCCTACTGCTCGTCATCATCATGGGTGTCATTCTCATTGTTTTAAGAAAAGTGAGATTTTCTAAAAAGAGATAATTTTATATATTCATTATTTTAATAACATTTTCATGAAAAAATTCTTCTTAATCATCAGTATTGTGCTAACCGCATCTTTTGCTTTCGCTCAAGATGTGAAGTTAGACGCACCCATCAATCCTGACCCACACGTCAGAATCGGCAAACTCAATAATGGTTTGACGTACTACATCCGTCATAACGAACAACCCAAGAAAATCGTCGAACTCCGCCTCGCTGTCAACGCCGGATCCAACCAAGAAGACGAAATCCAACGTGGTTTGGCACATTTCACAGAGCACATGGCTTTCAACGGTATTGAAGGTATGCCTGGCAACACCATGGTTGACAAATTGCAATCCATTGGTGTCGTTTTCGGTGCTGACCTGAATGCCTACACATCCTTTGACGAAACTGTCTATATGATTCCCATGCCGTTAGACGATCCTGCCAACCTTGATTTGGGTTTGAAAATCTTACGCGGCTGGGCTCATGGCCTGCTTTATGATTCTAAGGAAATCGATGCTGAACGTGGCGTTATTACCGAAGAATACCGTATGGGCCTCGGTGCTGATGACCGTATGCGCAAAGAATACTGGCCTGTCCTGATGAAGGATTCCCGTTATGCTGAACGCATGCCTATCGGTTTGCTCGATGTAATCCAAAACTTTGACTATCAAACTATCAAAGATTTCTACAGCGACTGGTACCGTCCTGATTTACAGGCCGTCATCGTTGTCGGCGACATTGATGTTGACCAAGTGGAAATCAAAATCAAAACGATGTTTGGCGACATTCCCGCCGCACGGAATCCACGCGTGAAAGAAGACTATCCCATCGGTATGAACAAAGAACCGCTTGTGGCTGTCTGCACCGACAAAGAAGCTGCCGGCAACACCGTGATGCTTATTCGCAAATTCCCACATTTCGCCATGAAAACCATCGGCGATTACCGCAAACAATTGATGATCTCCCTTTATAATGAAATGTATGAAGAACGTTTGGACGAAATGGCTCAAGACTCCAAATGCCCGTTCGTAGGTGCATATACAGGTTACACCAACCTCATCGGTTCTACCGACATGTACGGTTCCCAAGCGGCCTGCAAGGAAAACAAAATCCTTGAAACCATCGAAGCTTTGATGAAAGAAGATTACCGCATTCTTCAATACGGATTCCTCCAGACAGAACTTGACCGTGCGAAAATTTCTTTGATGGAGCGCCTCGAACTTGCCTCCAACGAAGTTGACAAGACGGAATCCTCCCGTTTCGCCAGCGAATACATTGACAACTACCTTCATCATGATCCCATTCCCGGTGCAAAACGCGAATACAATCTTGCCAAAAAACTGATGGACAATATCAGTATCCAAGAAATCAACGCTATGGCCTCCCAATGGATTACTCCTGAAAACTTTGTAGCCATTGTTACCGCCCCCGACAAAAAGGGCGTTATCGTTCCAACTAAAGAACAGGTCCTTAAAGTTATCAAAGATGAAAGTCTGAAAAACGTACAACCTTACGTTGACACTTACAAAGAGAAAGAAATCATTGACAAAAACACATTAACTGCCGGATCTATCATCAAAACGGAAGACATTCCCAGCATCAATGCCAAAAAAGTCACCCTTTCCAATGGTATTCAAGTGATTTTGAAAAAGACAAACTATAAAAATGATGAAATCCTTTTCTATGCTCACAGTAAAGGTGGCAAATCTCTCTACAAAGAAAACGATCTCGCATCTTTAGATTTCGCCGCTGACATCATCGACCGTGGCGGTATTGCAGATCTTGACTACAACACGCTGACCAAAAAACTCAAAACCAAACAAGCCGGTGTCACTCCATTCATCGGCGCTATGACCGAGGGCTTTGAAGGTTCCTCCACCCCAAAAGATTTGGAATTCTTCTTCCAATATCTGAATGCCTTCTTCTCCAACCCACGCGCTGACCAAAATGCTTGCGAGTTAGTATTGACTGAAACATCCGAACAACTAAAGATGATCCAAGCCAATATTATGTATAGATTCTTCGGAGCATTCTTAGATGCCGCTTCAAACAACGATCCTTATCAGAAGAACCAACTATCCTTTACGCAAGACTATCTTGATCAAGTCAACTTTGACAGAGCCGTCCAGTTATATCGTGAACGCTTCGCCAACCCGGCAGATTTCACCTACTTCTTTGTTGGCAACTATGACGAAAAAGCCATGAACGAATATCTCTGTTTCTATCTTGCTTCCCTCAAGACATCTAAAGATCGTGAAAACTTCAACGCCGACGTGTTCAAGAAACCGGCTCCCGGCATCCAAAAATCCGTTGTCAAATATGGTCAGGAAAAACAAGGTTGGATGGGTCTCTATTTCGAACAACCTTACGAATACAATGCTAAGAACAATATGACCATCAGTGTTTTGGGAGACGTTTTAGATCAATATCTTTTGGAAATCATCCGTGAGAAAATGGGCGACGTATATTCTCCTATGCTGCAAATGGGTTCCCAAAAATTCCCCACACCTACTTACAAATTGATGATTATGTTGAGCTGCAATCCCGAAAAGACCGACAAATTGGCTGATGCCAAGTCG
>JAZUEE010000155.1:0-1948 GCA_045639985.1 Bacteroidales bacterium | reverse complement strand
AGAAACCAAATACAACCGTGGCGATTGTGAGGCATCCATTCGCAGTTGTGGCGATTACCTCCGTCAGTTCCCGAACGGTTCATTCGCCGCCACCGCACATTTCTACAGAGCAGAATGTGAATATGGTCAAAAGAACTACAGCGATGCTTTGAAAGATTACGAAGCCATCATCAAGAACTACCAGACCGAATACAACGTAACGGCATTACACAAAGCCGCTTCTATCTTATATAATGAAAAGCAATATGGACGTGCGCTCAACTACTTCAACAAGTTGATTGAAAGCACCACCGAAGAAGACGAGGTCATCTATGGCAACAACGGTGCTATGCGCAGCGCATACTTCATGAAAGACTACAGCAATGCGCTGACCGCCGCTGCCAACATCATCAACGCCAACCAGAGTGACAACGAGTTGCGTAACGAAGCGTTGCTTGTTGCCGGCAACTCCGCATACGAGCTCAACGAGATCTCCCGTGCTAAAGGTTATTACAGTCAGCTGGTAGGCAAAGGTAGCAACGACCTCTGTGCTGAAGCCGCATACCATCTCGCCGACATCGCCCTCAACAACGACAAAGATCTCGACGGTTGCGAGAACAAGATCCAAGCCATCTTGGCCAGCGACTACTCCTCCGAATACTGGTACGCACGCACATTCATCCTTTACGGCGACCTCTACAAGGCACGCAAGAACTACTTCCAGGCACGACACACCTACCAGAGCATCATCGACAATTACGACGGTGACGACCTCGTGAAATTGGCTCAAGAAAAAATTAAAGAACTCGACACCCTGGAAAAATAATCGTTAACCCTTTTGAATATAGAATTATGAAATACAATAATATCAATATGAAACGATTCGGTTTGGCACTCTTCGGCATTCTGTTTGCCTTTGGTGCATTTGCACAAGTTGTAGACTCCGCACACCTGCTGGTAACGTACGTTCCTAAATTAGGAACCGCTACCAAAATCAACCAACAGGCAGAATTCGTTGACACCGTAATCAGCGAGAAGGTCAACTACACCTACAGCATCAGTCCTAAAAAACCCGAGCTCAACTTCATTCCAGGGGAGATAAAAGTCAGCAAGTTGAATCCTGAAGTCAAGGAAGTGCTTTACCGCAACTATATCAAATTGGGGTTCGGCTACCCTATCACTCCGTTGGCTGAGTTATCGATGCACAACTGTCAGAGTAGCAAATACTCTTACGGTTTGAACTTCCATCATTTCTCCTCCTGGGCTGAGCCTATCGGAAAAATCCAGCAACAATATGCGTACGCGCCTACCAGCGACACGCGTGTGCATCTTTTCCTGAACAGATATTTCAAGAACCACACGCTGTACTCCTCTGTGGGTTACAACCACGAGTTAGCTAACCTCTTTGGCTACAACAAGAACTGGGGCATCGACGAGCAATATTACGCCAAAGAATATCGCGACACCATCCGCAACAGCTTCAATCACGCAAAGGCAGAAATCGGTGTACGCTCCAACTTCACGACCGAAGACAAGCGATTCAAAGAAGACATCCGTCTCAACTACGACTTCATCCACACTTACTGGAAAGATATGGAGCACGGTTTAGGCTTGAAAGCGATGATGGCCTACGATGCGCGTTTCCTGAAGATCTCCGGCTATCAGCACTACCAGATGGATGTAAACTTCAACTATTACAACAACCACTGGAGTGACTCCGTCCGCACAGGCTTCGACCAAAGCACCATCGCACCACGTATCGACAACACCTTCAAGGTAGAGTTCCGTCCATCGATGAATTTCACCATCCGTGAATATCACCTTTTGGTGGGTGTTGGTGTGCCCGTATTGATGACCTCGATCTACGAAAAGGCCAAATGTCCGGTATATCCGGTGGCCGAGTTGCAGATGGGCTTGGTGCGCAAGCTCCTCAGCGTATATGTGGGCGTTGATGGCAAATCGGAATACA
>JAZUEE010000154.1:0-1971 GCA_045639985.1 Bacteroidales bacterium | reverse complement strand
GAGATCGCGGCGGGGCGAAAAATCCATAAAACGCCAGCAGAGCAGCCAGATCAGCGAGGAAAGAACAAGGCCTGTGACTGCGATTTCTGTCGTCCATTGCCCGTTGAGGATGATCCACAGGGCAAAGAGCAAAAAGAACATGATTTGACCTCCCGGTTCGTGAAATAGACATCACAAAAGACGCTGTCTGCAGTGATGCCGAGATTTTGGAGACCTACATTACGAAATTCCTCAACAAGAAAATCGGAACGGAGTATGCTGAGCCGCAAGGCCGCATCATCGTGGGCGACGGCCGCAAATAGCGCAATCGCTATTTCTTAATGAATTTCTTCACAGCAATTCCTTGGTCGGATAAGATTCTGACCAAATAGATTCCGTCATCCAACGATGAAATGTCTATGTGGTTGTCGGGAGTGCTGCTTGTAACTACAACTTTGCCTAACATATCGCAAATCTGCACTTGTTGTATGCCAGAACCTTCGATGTTCAGAACGTCGGAGGCAGGGTTGGGAAAGATGCGGATGTCGGCTGTGGCGTGTTCCTCAACACCAACATTCAGAAAGTGGACGTGGAAGATGAATTTGCCGTTGTCTCTATGTATATTGCTGATTTCGAAACTGTTCTCGGGAGTTCCATCGGTAAGGTAAGGATGTGGGTCCGTCGTTGGCCCGAAGTTGGGCTTGTAGGTTCCGAATGCGGCTGAATAGAGATCCCCGTTTATGGTGTCGCTGCTGCTGCCCGGTCGGAAAATCCAATAGCCGTGAGCATTGTTGTAGAAGTCGAAATGCGCATCCCCAGACGAATAGATGTTGTTGACATCCATCGTATCCACCCAACGGCCGATAAGCAGCCCTGTGCTATATACGTTGTCCATATAGTCGTAAGCGTTGCGATATTCAATGGTGTACCATTGAGTGCTGCCAATCGAGGATTTGATGTAGTAGCAGTTTTGAACGTCTGAGGTTGCGTTGCTGAAGAGCTCATAGTCCCCGTCTTCGGTGATTTGAATGGGCTCGTCCACAATGCCTAAAAATTTGTATTTCATCATCGCGTTGAGTTGCTGCATATTGTTGCTGCCCATGATATCCCAAGCTCCTACAGGATCGACATCCTGATATTCGTAGTAATGGTACAGGTCGGGCAGTCCGAGTGAATGAGACATCTCGTGGCAGAAGACATTGGCGGAGAAGTAGTATCCAGAGCCTTCCAGTTCGAAATTGAAGGTGTAGGGCGCAACACCGTTGACGGTGACAGGGTAGGGCTCGTCATTGAAGAATTCCATGTGCGGCCAAAGCAAGGAAGCCCAGTCGCCGCATCCGCCTTTGACGATGAAACTGATGTTATCCATGTATCCGTCTTCATTGCCGTCCAGATTGATGCTGGGATCCACTAAGTGCAAAGAGTCTATGTAATGAAGGGCGTCGGCTAAAAGCTGGCGTTGGCGCGGACACACTGAATGCGGTGAAAATGGCTGATAACCTTCAGGATTGTTGACTGAGTATGGTTCAAAATAGCAGCGCGGATGCCGGTCGCAGTACGACACAATCGTGTTATTCTGTATCTGATTGGTATAAACAGTGTTGTAATGGATTTTTCCATAACTCATCGCATCAAAGTAGTTGAACACAGACATTGCGTTGGCTGACGAGTCGTTGAATATCCTGTTGATATCTTCAAAAGACTTGTCTATTTCTGGGTCGTCGGCAAAACGGATGAACACCACTAAGTTGGTGAGCTCGAAATTGCTGCGGTGGCTGTCCAATTTGACTTTTGGCAGCGGCTTGTGCGTGCGTGGTGGCAGAGGAAGGCGCATACGTGACGAGTCAGGTGTGCTTGCCAGACAAAAACTGATAAAAGTGCAGATGAGTGTTAGGAAAAATAATTTCTTCATAGTATTATAGATTATTGTTTGCCTTATGAATGAGTTCTTGCGTTTTCTTGGGCATTTTCTTGACAACCTCGTCATACGAA
>JAZUEE010000153.1:0-4443 GCA_045639985.1 Bacteroidales bacterium | reverse complement strand
CAATCCACGCCCGCTTTCTATTTGTGCCCTTAAAAATGGAACTTTAAATTTTGTACGTCTTCACGTTTTTGTGTTTCTTTTCCACCGGTTCGTTGGAGTCATTGTGCTGTTTTCCGGGCAATACTTCGATTTGATAATCTTGCGAGGAAATGGTTTTGTAACTGCCAGTGTCGTAATTATAGTAATTATAGGTGGCACCGGGAATGAAGAAACTGCCTTCGGAACGCGGGATGATGGTGTATTTAAAAGTTTTGGACCCGGAAACGATGTCGCCTTTGGCAGAAATGTGTCCGGATATTCTCGGATAGGTGACGTCGCAGTCGGTGGGAAAGTCGATGTTCAAATCATCAGCACTGATATGGTGTAGATTTCCTGTTCCAGATACGGTTATTGTTAAGGTGATGGCCTCATTCGTATGTGCCTCTGTCTTGCTTAAAGACGAACTTATCGTGAAATTGCCCACCACTTCAGTTTCGGACGAACGGGCGTTGGGCAAGCTCTTTACTTTGATGGGAATGTCGTTGGATGTAAGGGTGATATCTTTGTTCTTGTATGTGGAGTATGTTCCCCAGAAAGGATCTTTTACCGTGGCGGGAATGCGGATGCGGAGGGAAAGGTCTAATTTGGGAATGGACAATTTGCCGGTTTTGCAGGGGTAAAAGGCCGTTTGTTTGATGGTATATACGGTGTAGGATTTCCCATTGACGGTTTCGGTCGTCTGATCACGGTGGTCCAATTCGAGCGCATTGGCCCAAAAGGCATCGTTTTGTGCAAACACGGCACGCTCGATACTGTATCCTGAATTGTGTTGGTCTCTAATGTAAAGTTTGTGCGTTACAACGATGGCTTCTCCCTGATAGGCCTCGAGCTTGGAAGAAAAGGCCTTGATGAACATATCGTCCTTGCTGATTTTGTCGTCAATTTCGGCTTTGCCCGAGGGGGATTTTGGTTGCGAGGGACGTTGGGGCTGTTGTGGCATCCCGGGCCATTGCGGAAAGTCGAAATGAAACCAACTGTCGGCTTGCTGCGGCTCTTCTATGGGTTGGCTCTTGGGTGCTTTAACCACATTGACAACGACGAAATTGCTTTTCACAATACGCCCGCCTATGGAAATTGTTACGCCCGGAATAGTGAAGGAACCCTCCTTTTGCGCAGATAAATAATACGTATAGGTGTATGTCGTGCTTTGCTCCACTTTGCCATTCATCATAGAAATAGAAGTGCTGGAACCAACCGACGGCCCGCTGATAAATTCAAATTTGCCAAAATCGGTGGATAGAATCTCTCCTTGTTCGGATGTGGTTACCGTATATTTGAATTGCTGTCCCACGGCAACCTCGGCAGGGGCTTTGGCAAAACAGGAGTCCTCACTTTGCGCATGGGCCACTCCTGTCAGTAAGGAAATGCAAATAATGATAATAGAGAATAAATTGTTGTTGACCATAATCGGAATTTTTTTTGCGAAGTGGTTAACGAATACGAATGGCTTTTATTGTGTGAAAAAATCAAGGTGCTTGGAAATCCTCTGTTTGTTGAATTTTGAATCGAATTAATAACAAATTAATTTTGTATTTTTGCGGCCCTTTTAAAAACAAGCTTATGATTTATTTAGACAATTCAGCTACATCTTATCCGAAACCCCAAGAGGTTTATGATTTTATGAATATTTTCTACCGTGAACACGGTGTTAGCCCTGGGCGTGCCGGATACGACGCGGGTATAGAAACAGGCGAATTGCTGACAGATACTCGCCGTATGTTGTCGCAATTGTTTAATGGCGGTGCCAAAGTTGACGAACGTCGCCTGACTTTTAGTTACAACGCCACCGATTCGTTGAATATTCTCATTCAGGGTTTGGCCCGCAAAGGTATGCACGTGATTACCACGATGTTGGAACACAACTCGGTGCTTCGTCCGTTATACTGCCTGGAACAACAGGGCATCATTGAAGTAACCTACCTTCCTTTTGATGAAGCCGGTTACGTACATCCCGATGATTTCAAAAAAGCTATCAAGTCCAATACCAAGATGGTGGTTTGCACGCAATGTTCCAATGTTATCGGTACAGTTCAACCAATCAAGGAAATCGGCAAAGTTTGTAAGGAAAACGGATTGATTTTCGTGGTTGACGGTAGCCAAGGCGCCGGTGCCGTGGAAATGAATATGCTGGAATATGGTGTGGATGCCTACGCATTTACGGGTCATAAATGTCTGATGGGACCGACCGGTATTGGCGGTTCATACGTGAGCGAAGGCGTGGAAGTTCGTCAAACCCGTTTCGGCGGCACGGGCGTTCGTTCCGCGGTTCGTACACACTTGGACGAATATCCGTATCGTCTGGAAGCAGGTACTATGAATATGCTCGGCATCAGTGGCTTGTATAGAGGCGTGAAATGGATTACGGAAAAAGGTATTCAGAATATCCATGACCAGGAGATGAAATTGTGGAAGCGTTTGGTTGATGGCGTGCGCAATGTGGAGGGCGTTACCGTATATTGTGCTACTTCCGTGGAAAACCAGAATCCCGTTCTCTCTCTCAATGTTCGCGGCTTTGAAGCCATGGATGTGGGTACGATGTTGGATGTGGACTATGATATCGCCTGCCGTACCGGATTGCAATGCGCTCCGTTAGTGCATGAACAATTGGGCACCTTGCCGATTGACGGCACCGTCCGTTTGAGCATCGGTGCTTTCAATACCGAGGCCGATATTGACGCCTGCATTACCGCTATCAAGGAAATTGCAGCGCTGAAAAATTAGAATATAGTAACTCTAAATAGATTTTGCACGTTGTGTAAACCTAATTATGCAACGTGCAATTTTGTTTGATTTTTGTAACAAACTCCAACCTTGAATAAGAATCGGAAATGGATAGGGCATGTGGCGGTCTTGGCCGTGTATATCATCTTCGGTATTAATCCGAACTGTTCTAAAGCCGTTGTTCCGGAATATATTACGCCGGAGGCCTTTACCGCAGCCCGTGTTATCTTCGGTGCCGCGGTGTTTTGGCTGTTGGCACGTTTCTTTCCAAAAGAAAAAGTGGAACGCAAGGATTGGGGAAAATTTATCTTCGGCGGCATTGTCTTGGCCGGCACGTTGATTGCCTTTGCGGAGGCCTTTCGCTTTACTTCCCCGTGCTACGTGTCGCTGGTCTCCGCCACCAGTCCGCTGCTGGTGATGCTGATGGCGGCGGCTTTCCTCAAGGAACCTATTTCCCTACGGAAAAGTTTGGGCGTGCTGGCGGGCATTTGCGGCGCTTTGATGATTGTGCTGTTCTCCTGGAAAATTGATGCGAACGCTACACCGTTAGGACTGCTGATGTGCTTCGTCAATATTCTGTTTTACGCATCTTATCTGCTCATTACCCGCACCATATCCAAAAAATACAGCCCCGTGACATTGATGAAATGGATGTTCTTGATTGCCTGTTTGATATGTGTGCCGGTGGCGATTCCCTTCTTGGGCAATTCCCCTATGATTTTTGGCAGCGTGCCGCTTGGCCCATGGCTGAATTTTTATACCGTTATGATTTTCTCCACGGTGGTGGCCTATTTCTTGCTTCCCATCGGTCTGCGTTATTTGCGCCCTACGACCGTTAGCATGTACAGCAACCTGCAACCCGTGGTGACTTCCGTGGTGGCCATTGCCTTTGGACAGGATATTTTTACGTGGAATAAGCCCGTTGCCCTCGTCTGTATCGCCTTCGGCGTCTATCTGGTGACTACCAGCCGGTCCAAAGAAGATATGGAAAAACTGAAATAAATACAATAGCATTGTCAAATATGTTTCCCCAACATAATAGCTTAACAACTTAATACTTAATAACAATAAACGATAAATCTTATGAAAAAACTGCTGACCTTTTTCGTCGTGCTGCTAATGGCGGTGGCGGCGTGGGCGCAAAATCCGAAGTTGAGTTATCAGGCCGTGGTGCGTGACAATTCCAACAAGTTGGTGACGAACAGCCATGTTGATGTCACCATCTGTGTGTTGCTGACGGACAACAGTCTGCAATATACCCAATCTTTTGCAGCTGTGCCAACCAACCAGAACGGTTTGTTCTCCTTACTTATCGGTGGAGAAGCCAACTGGGACGATATTAACTGGCTCCATTCCAAAATCGCGGTGGTCATCACCCTGCCGGACCTTTCCGTAGTGAAAGACACCACGGAGGTGAATGCCGTGCCGTTGGCCATCAATGCGAGACATTCGGCAACGGTTGATCCGTCAGCTCTCGTTCAAAGCAATTGGATTCAGGAGGATACGGAAGATCCCTCCTTTATCCAAAACAAGCCCAGCATCAGCGACACGGTGAACACCATCCTCACCACGGAGGGCTACGTGACCGCAACTGCATTGGACGCGCGCCACTACCTGACCTCCGACAGCGCGGTGATTGGCAATATGCGGGGCGACATTACAACAAATGCAAACAGCATTGCC
>JAZUEE010000152.1:0-3743 GCA_045639985.1 Bacteroidales bacterium | reverse complement strand
GATAATGCGATAATGCGATAATGCGATAATGTGATAATGCGATAATGTATCTTTGAAACTTGAAACCTGAAACTATACGAGCAGTGATATTTTCTGAAATTCGTACACGCCTGGATGCTCGTGTAGCCAGATGGCGGCGCGAATGGCCCCGCGGGCGAAACCTTGTCGGCTGTGCGCCGTGTGTGTGATTTCAATGTCGTCATCTTCCGAGTGCCAAACGATTTGGTGAATGCCTGGCACTGTGCCGATGCGGTTAGCCTTTATGGGCAGTGCCATGGTGTCTTGAATAGGACCGTCGGCCAATTCCCAGTGGTCAAGTCTGTTAACGCATTCGAGAATGTCTTTGGCCAAACGGATGGCCGTACCGCTGGGTGCGTCCTTTTTTGTCGCATGATGTGTCTCTTCCATGGAAACAGCATACTGCTCTTGCTCATTCATCAGTGTGGACAGTGTCTTGTTGAGTTGCATGAAGAGGTTGGCTCCGATGCTGAAGTTTGAGCCGTAAATAAGAGAGCCACCCAACTGTTGGCATGATTCGGTTACATAGCCGAGCTGCTCCAACCAACCTGTTGTGCCAACTACGATGGGTACTTTGTTCTCAAATGCTTTCAGCATGTTGGCTACGGCTACAGAGGGCATGGAAAAATCAATGGCGACATCCGCCGCGCGAAAATTAGAAATCTGGTTTTCCCAATCTTCTTCATTGTCAATAATGGACACAATCTCCTGCTGGTCTTGTTTTAGGAGTTGTTCTACCATTTTTCCCATTTTGCCGTATCCGAGTATTGCGAATTTCATTGTGTTAATGCGATAATGTGATAATGCGATAATGTGATAATGCGATAATGTGTTAATGCGATAATGTGTTAATGTGTTAATGTGAGAATGCGATAATATATTAATGTATTTTGAAACCTGAAACTTGAAACTTGAAACTCAAAATGTAAATGATATGGTTGCGCCATACGATGGTCGGGAGGTGGCAATGCTTGGAACGAAAGATGGGGCCCAGCGGAACGAGAGGTCGTCAGATATGTCAAAATAGTATAGATGCGCATCGACCATGGCGTCGATAATGTTCAATGTGTAAAAGATGACCGCTACACCTATGGCGATTTCCATGTTTCGCATACAGGTGTTTTTGGCTTGGATGAGGTTTTCAGTTGGAGTGGTCGCGTAGATGGGGTTGAGAAGTTCTGTGTTGCCGTCTCGTCGGTTGATGAATTCGTTGCGATAGCCGACCATACCGGCGGCATAATGGTAGATGAAATGCCCGCAGGCACCCAATCCGGCATAGATGATGGGGATTTTCCATGCTTTGTGGTTGTATATTTGCCCACCCCCGGGTATAATGGACAAGAGCATGGCCGTCGAAGGTTTGTGCTTAGCTATCAAAACGGAATCCGGTTGCTTTATTGCTGTAGATGCCACTATCGAATCCTTTTGGGCAAAAGAATGAAGCCCGAAAACGATAAAAATCAACGTTAGTATGATTGTTTTGGCATCTGTCATTTTAACAAGAAAAACAACGAATCAACGGATTATTGTCAAAATTATTGTAGAAGTCCCATGATTCGTTTGAGTTCTGCGTCAGATTCAAATGGGATAGTGAGAGTTCCCTTCCCGGATATGTCTTTCTTGATTTTAACTTTGGTCTGAAGCTTTTTGGAAAAGTCAGATTGGAAAGTGCGTACTTCATCGGAAAGGGTTATCTTTACTTTCGTTTTGCTCTGTTTGCTTTCGGCTGTGTATTTTTTGACAAGGGTTTCAGTTTGGCGAACGGAGAGCCCGTTGTTGATGATTTCACGTACGATTTTAGTCTGAAGATCTTCGTCTTCTACAACTACTAAGGCACGGGCATGGCCCATGGATATTTTTTTGTCGCGTACGGCAATTTGGGTTTCAGAAGCCAGCTTGAGCAGTCGGAGGTAGTTGGAAATCGTACTTCTGTCTTTACCGAGTTTGTCACTCAGTTCTTCCTGCTTGAGGTGGCATTCATCCATGAGAAGTTGGTAACAAAGGGCAACTTCAATGGCATTAAGGTCGGAACGTTGGATGTTTTCAACAAGAGCCATTTGCACGGATTGAACGTCATCAACTGTGCGTACGAAAGCGGGAATTTCGGTCAAACCCGCCAATTTGGCTGCGCGAAAGCGGCGCTCGCCGGAGATGAGTTGGTATTTGCCGTTCTCCACAGGACGAACCGTGATTGGTTGAATGAGCCCGTATGTCCGAATGGACTGGGCTAATTCCTGAAGCTGTTGCTCGTCAAATTCTGTTCTTGGCTGATAAGGATTGACCTCTATCGATTCGAGTTTGATGAAGCTGTTGCTGCCTCCGACATATTGGTGGTTGGAACCTTGTGGAATCTCGGCTCCGCCTAAAAGAGCCCCTAAGCCACGGCCTAATGGTTTGTCTGTCTTTGCCATATAATAATGTTTAGATGGTATAACCGTTTCTCAAAAGAAATTCTTTTGCAAGATTGAGGTAATTGGTGTTTCCTTTGGATTGAACATCGTAAAGTACAATGGGTTTTCCGAAACTGGGAGCTTCACTCAATCTTACATTACGTGAAATGATAGTGTCGAACACAATGTCTTTGCAGTGAAGTTTGACATCGTCCACCACGGCGTTGGAAGATTTGTATCGAGACGTGTACATGGTCAGCAGGATGCCTTCAATGGACAATTCGGGATTCATGTTTGTCTGGACGAGACGAACCGTGTTGAGCAATTTGCCAAGACCTTCCAAGGCAAAATATTCGCATTGAACTGGGATGAGTACAGAATCGGCGGCTACCAGGGCATTGAGCGTGATGAGGCCCAATGAAGGTGCGCAATCAATAAAAATGAAGTCATAGTCGTTTTTCAAAGTGTATATGGCATCTTTCATTCTGTATTCACGACGGTCAAAGGAAATCATTTCTATTTCGGCACCTACAAGGTCGATGGTGGCCGGTAGAAGGTCCAAATGCGCGATGGAGGTTTTGCAAATGGCTTCAGCCGCCATCCGATTCCCAATCATGCAGTCGTAGATGCTGACGGCCTCGTCGGAGGGCTCAAAACCTACTCCGGAAGACGCATTGGCCTGGGGGTCGGCGTCAATGAGCAGTACGCGGAAATCCAGTACTGCCAACGAAGCAGCCAAATTAACGGCGGTGGTGGTTTTGCCCACCCCGCCTTTTTGATTTACAATGGCGACAATTTTACCCATTATAATGTCATATCTAAATTGTCAAAATCTACATCGATAGGGCCGTCTTCATCCTTGCGCTCGGGCTCAAACATGGTCTCTTCAGGAACTTTGCCCGTTTGAATGAAATCAATAACGCCAGAGAGGGCATTTTGGAATTTTTCAAAATCCTCTTTGTATAGGAAAATTTTGTGCTTCTCGTAGGTGAAGCCACCCGTTTCGCCATTGAATTTCCGCTTGCTTTCGGTAATGGTCAAATACAATTCATCCGTCTTCGTACTTTTCACATCGAAAAAGTAGGTTCTCTTTCCGGCCTTTACGGCTCTGGATAATACTTCATTCTTTTCTTGATTTTCCATTTTATTGTATTTTGATGTTTATTTTCCAAAGCATTGCTTTGGATTGTTTGTGTATCTCTATAAATGTTTGGACTATTTTTTCTGCTGTTTTTGGAGTTGTGCCTGTTGTTTGGCCAATTCTTCCATCTTCAGTTGCCATTTGGATTTCTTAACGGGTTTCTTCATGTTGGCCTGCAGTTGGGCGCGAAGCTT
>JAZUEE010000151.1:0-2869 GCA_045639985.1 Bacteroidales bacterium | reverse complement strand
TTCCTAAGACCGCTTGGCTCCGACTTTTATTAAATTTAAAAGAAGAATATGGATTTACAATTGAAAACAGTATAGAGGGATTCTTGTTGAGAATTGATGCGATAGATCCAAATTCGAAAGGACTGGCTAAAGATGCGTATGAAATTAAACCAGTAACATATCGGAGAGACTTTATGTTATTGCAAGCAGTATGGCAACTGGATAATTATATTGTTTTATCAAATTTCAAATATAAGCCCGGAACACGAGAGATATGCAATACCTTTGATTACAAAAATTTTGTTGTTACATATTGGTTGGAAGGCCCGGGGATTATTGTGTATACATTTGTTTCTAAACCAACTGAAGTAAAGGTAGAATCACATAGTCACTTCCCAGTTCCATTATTGCCAAAGCGAGATGAATCTCGGGAGATATCTGCAAATTTAGGTGCAGCAGCAGCAATGGTTTTTGCATATGCGGTGATGAAAATGCCCCAACAAAAATTAAAAAAAGAGTGTTTCAACGGATGGTAAGGAGTTGTCAGATGAAACTGAACAAATTATACATTGATGTTTTTTCGGATACGATGGAAGCCGCCGGCTTCAAACGAAGGGGCGTCCTGTTTTCCCGGGTAAAGGGCGACATTATGCAGGGAGTTATCTTGAAAATGGTCAATCCATTCTGTGTTTGCGTCAATATCTGCCCGGTATGGACATTCACCCTGATGGGATTCGGGAAGGACGAACTTGAAAGAGGAACGTGGGTGGAGAGCGGACTGTCCATCCCGGGAATTTACTATCAGGCAAAGAACGTCGATAAGAATAAGCAGGCGATGCGCGGATGTCTGGAAATCGTCATGGAGTCCCTTATTCCGAAGCTGGACAACATCGCAGATGAGGACGCCTATATAGAGGCTGTGTATGGTCATATGTTGGAATTACCGGCTGATGAACTTGCAGACAAGTGGAGGCAGGTTGCTGCTTACGGTGGTGGTATAGATATTTTTGTCGGCATGATCACCGGCAAATTAAGTGAGAATCCCTATGCACTTCTGCACAAGGCTGTCAGAGAAGGATCGTACACCGGGATCGTGGCCATGCTGCCCGACGCGATGCAACACAGGGAAGCCGAGCTTCGACGTATGAATCGAAACGGATGCATCGCACTCAACCCTGACGTTCTGAACGCATACCGGATGGACGCTGCCTTCAGGAATCAATTGGATACCATGATTCAATCTCACGTCAAAATGATGTCAGAGATGATTCCGGACATACAGGAGGAGAAGCTGCTTATGGAGGCTAAAAGAATTTACACCCCATGGGAGGTCAAGGAAATGCCAACCGAGGATGAATGGATCCGTGATGAACTTGAAAAATATAAAGTCAACTTCTTTGGCGGACAGGAGTGGTATGATGCCGTTCATTCCGGAAATCTTGATGCACCCCGCATCCTATATGAAAAATATGCTGCGGAAATTGATAGTATTATGATGATCTTGGGCAGTTGACCCGAGAGGACAATCCGTATCTGAACAAGACCTATGTGTACACCTATGACAATGCCGGAAACCGTACGAGCAGGAAGACATACGCTTACACAACGGGTACGCTCGGAACGGTTATCTCGACGGAGAATTATCAGTACGACGGTGACCGTCTGACGCGGGTCGGCTCCATGCAGTACACTTACGATACCATCGGCAACCTCACTTCCTATAACGGTTACTCGTTGGATTGGGAAGGCCGCAATCTTGTAGGAATATCTATGGACAATGGGTACACCTTTGAATACAACGCTGACGGCATCCGAACCCAAAAGACACACGGCAATGCGGTATACCTTTACGGATTGAACGGTTCGCAGATTGTTACGGAAACCAAACTCACCCGAAACGTGGACGGAACCGAAACCTTTGTGTATCTGCTGGTTTATTTGTACGACGAAAATGGAATGCCCATCGGTTTCCAGTACAGGGACACAAATTCTTTGGCTTATCAGTTTGATACCTATTATTTTGAGAAGAACCTGCAGGGGGATATCATTGCTGTCTACACCGAGGGCGGAACGAAGATTGGTTCCTACACTTACGACGCGTGGGGCGTATGCTCTTACTCCTATGCTTCCGGGGCAACCTCGGCGCAGAAGCAGATCGTCAGCACGCTCAATCCGTTCCGGTACAGAGGGTATTACTACGATACCGAAACCGGATTCTACTATTTGCAGACGAGATACTATAACCCGCAGCGGGGACGGTTTTTGAATGCGGATGGGCAAATGAAAACAGGGATCAATCTAATAGGAATAAATCTGTTTGCATATTGTAATAATAATCCGATAAAAATGGTTGATCCAAATGGAAAAGATGCCATATTTTACGTGGATGAAGATACACTCCCAATAGTGGGACACGCAGTTCTTCTTTTTCAAGATTCGAATGATAATTGGTATAAAACACAACTTTGCGGAGATAGCTTTCAAATTGTAATTGGAGTGATTACGTCATGTATGGCGCTATTATGTTCTATATTACAGCATAATCCTTTACCATTATTAAATGTGGGATGTGCATTGGGAACAATAGAAACAGAATTTGTCGTAGAACATGGTAAACCGGGTGATAGAGATGTAGAATTCTATAAGAACCAGTCAACCAGCATATATCTCTCAGGTGATTATTCATATTTATCTGAAAAAGCCGAAAACAAAACAGTGCTATATAGTTTGTTGTTTAATAATTGCGCAACATATGTAAATAAACTATTGAAAGAAGCTCCGGACGAAACTGTTGTCAAAGTAGCTAAGCGAAATCATATAATCCCTATGAGACAATACAAACATTTCAAAGAATGCATTTCATAAAGAGGGAATTTTATGTAGAAAATCA
>JAZUEE010000150.1:0-8381 GCA_045639985.1 Bacteroidales bacterium | reverse complement strand
CCGCTTGCGGAGTATGTCCGTCCGTCGCCTTCGTTCCATGTGTAGGAACCGCACTCAGCCATGGTGTAAGCCTGATGAACTGGGTTGTAGATGGTGAGGTGCAGCGTGTCGACCTGTGTGCAGCCGTTCGCGTCTTCGTGTTCATAGAAATAGTCGCCGCTTTCGGTGAAGGTCGTTCCGTTCCAGGTGTAGGAACCGCACTCAGCCATGGTGTAAGTCTGATGGGCTGGGTTGTAGATGGTGAGGTGCAGCGTATCAATGCGTAATTGATTCCCAATATAGTAATTGTGATAATAAGTTCCGGAAGTTGTGTAGGTCGTACCGTTCCATGTATAATTGTTGCAACTTGCGATGGAATAGGCTTCTCCTATTGGTGAAATCATATCATTTACGAAAATTCTTTCGTGAGTGGCTGCCTTACAACCATTATCCCATACGGCCCATACGGCATAATCATACTCTCCATTCTGCTCAATGTGGTCTGTGTATTGTCTGTTTGTCGTGTTTCCCAAAGTTTGACCGTCTTTGTCAATTTGATAGTTGGAAAGTGTCGCAGGAATGTCTTCTATAGTTGCTTTAAGGACAAATGAATAGCTGGTAAGATATTCTTGCCAGGAAGAATAGCTGCTATTCATGTTCTTATAAATACATCCTTTTTTTGCAACGTAGGGTCCGCCGACATAAATAGGATAGTTGTTCCGTGGACATTCCATATATATGCCATACCATAATTCTTCGTTCGTATTTATGGTGATGGGTGTGGAAAGTTGAATCGTATTCCAAACGTTACTAGTGAGCTGATTAATATTGACAGTCTGTTCTATCCTTTTCGTCCCTGGATCATAGGTGTTGCCGGAATTGCTGCCGCCAGTGTAAACGACAATTTTATAGGTTGTTGCATTCGCATGGGGCATGAAAGATATGGCGGTTAGTTGTTTCTCATTGAAAGAAGATAAATCAGAAGGAGTAAACCGATGAAGGTAATATCCTTTCATATTGCTGGATGTATTACCATAAGATGAAGAATGGTCCGTACACCAGGAAATTTCTTGACTCTCTATTTGTTGTTGAAGGGGACTGTCCCAAGATAAATCTACTGAGCCCGTTGCTTCAAGAACAGATAGATTCTCAGGCGGATTGCAGGGCTTGAAACATTGTCCGGTAAGATATACAGTGCGAGAGATGTCGCCAGCAGTCAACGTAACAAGTCCTATTTCGTAGGCTGTATTTTGATTCGTAGGGTTATATTTGACGAAAATTGTTCCGCCATGAGCTGGTAAAGAACAGTTTGAAAGGAAGTGAATGGAATCTATGCTGATGGCAAAATTTCCTGTTACTGATGCGGATATTGAACCCAAGGTCCCGTTCCCGGAAACGAGGACTTTTTGTGTTTGGTTATTATAGCCATAATTATTGTAAAAGTCGAGTGCTGATGGGCTTGCTATTAGTTGAAGAGATGATGTGCAGGTGGCTTGGGCAGAGGAAGAACAGAAATTGTTCCAATTGGCTGTCACGGTGTAGGTGTGTTCGCCTGCCACGAGGTCTTTTATCTCCGTTTCGGTTGTGGATCCAATGGATATGCTGTCACGAAAAACTTCATAATATTCTACGGATGGCATATCTGCGATGGTACCCTCAATGGAGAAACTTCTATCTGTAACAAACTCTTCCCATGATATGTTATTTCCAGAATGATAACCTAAAATACAACCTTTTTTTGCAACATAAGGATTGCCTACGGGAATAACGTATTGCGTGCCGGGTGCTTCTACATAAACACCAAACCAGAGTTCTTGGTTTGCATCAATGGTGACAGGATTGTTCAATGTGATAGTTTTCCATCCGGTTGACGTGACGCTGCCAATAGGTTGTTCATATACCAATTGCCCAGGTTCAAATGAATTCCCCAGAGCCTTACCTCCTTGATATACAATTAATTTGTAGGTGGTCGCTCCCGTAGATGCATAGAAGGATATTTTATAAAGAGATTTTCCGTGGTAGGGAATTAAGTCCGTATTGCTAAATCGTTGAAGTAAAGATACTTGATAATTACTATTGTATGTAAAATTAGAAGTACGGCTATGGTTGTTCCAACTTAGCGTTTGGGTGCTTGAAGATCCCTGCATGATTGGCTCTTCCCAGGATAAGGTTACGTATGGAGAATCTATTATGGCTGCGGATAGATTTTGTGGCGGTACGCAAGAGGAATGAAACGTGTTACCAACTAAAGTGACAGTAGCAGTTAAATTTCCGGAAGTGATGGTTATAGTTCCTTGGTCATTGCTCCCTGTGTTGTTGGGTTGGTATCGGACAAAGAAGGAACCGCCATTGCTGCTGAGTATGCAGGAAGTGCTAAAGTTGGTGCCGTCAGTACTTATACGGAAATTTCCTGTGACAGAAATGTTGACGTTGTTAGAAAGGTGGTGTGTGATAACTGTTATTTTGTGAGGCTCACTTATCGCGCCTTCCTCAATTAAGAAAGCCAACGAATTTTCAGAAACATTAAGAATCTGTCGGCTTGCGTCGATGTTTATTATGGCCCCTTGACTGTTATTGTAGTTGTGTGATGATCCGGGAGTCATGGCCGAAAGAAGGAAATAACCATTGTAACTGCCACTCCATCCCCAATTAAAGTGGAAATAGTCTTCACTATCGTAACCGTCGCAAACAAAGGCATGTCCGCCCGAACCGCTACCATGATATAACATCGGTCGTAAATTATTTAACTCGTTCTTGAGAAGATTTTTCCAGTCTGTTTCTGAATAGGAACTTTTATTTTCATGCACACATCCGGAATATCCAAAGTAGGTGTTTAGAGCATTGGCGGCATCCGCAGAAACTGCTCCGCTACCACCAGGCCCATATCTCATGTTGACGCTAACACCGCAGTGATACAACAACCTGGCGATAGCATTTATAGCCGCGGTATCAGAGCTCGTGGTTATATTGTCAGGCATGTTGTCGTAATTGTACGTGCTGTTGCTAAAGTTTACGGACAGCGTACCATAGTTCCCATAATCTTCATCGTAGGTCGAGTTGTTTGCGGTGTATGAATGTTGGCCCGTTCCGTGTTCTGGGAAGCGCCAATATCGGATGATTTGCCCCATTGCGGTAGCTACGCAACCGGCGTAGGCATGTCCGCCAGGACCAGAGGCATCAACAGGACAGAAGGCATTATAGGGATTGCTCTGATTCCATGTGGTGGTAAGTAAAGGAGAAATGACGGGCGTCCCAACACGGGTAGGGGTGTAGCTCGTACTTGATAAAGTCCTCCATTTGGAGGCAGTCTCTTGGGTGACCGTGGATGTCGTATTCATCACAAGAGTTGCCTCTTCTATATAGTCAGCTAATATTTCTTGGAATTGTATGGGGATAGCGCCACCATGAAAGGATCCTTCGGTTGAATATCCTATGACGGGCTCCATACAATCATTTGCACTGACAATGACAAAGCCATTTCCAACATTATAAACACGAAAACAGGGGACGGAATCCCGATATTGGAGCGTCTTCGTTTTGTATGTATAGGCTAATTTAGGAGCGACAATGAGCGGTTGTCGGCTTCGGCTTAAAAAGAAATTTCTTGCTACCAGTTTGGTAGTGTTAGTGTCAACAGGTGAGGAAAATACGGTTAAGACACTAATGAATAAGCTAAAAAAAAAATACTGATTCGCTTCATAGAAATATAATTAGTATCTGATAGTTTGTTTTTTTCTGATTAGGATTCGTTTGAACCAAATAAAGAGGGCGTAAAGGCATCCTATTAGAGAGAGAATAAGGGCGATTTTTGCTAAATAATCGCCGTGCTTGACGTAAAAAGTTTCTCCCTGTTGCGCATATATGGTCGCCTTCAAAGCCGTCCGCTCATTATATTTGGTTTTTTGTAATACATCGCCGGTAGGGGAGATGATGCCTGAAAATCCGCCGTTAGCCGCGCGAAGAACATATCGGTGGGTCTCAACCGCGCGCAAGCGTGACATCTCGAAGTGCTGCTTGTGCCCTTGACTGTCCTTCCACCAGGAATCATTGGTGATTACGGTCATCACGTTGGCACCGTTTTGTACGAATTTGCCGAAAAGTTCTCCATATATGGATTCGTAACAGATGGCTGTTCCTATACGGATAGGTCTCGGGCCTTGTTGAATGAGAAATGTTCGTTGACAGGTGTCATTGCCCAAAGAGGTGTTGGATCCCCCTAATTGAATAAGAATATCCCCTAAAAATCCAAATACTTTCGGGAAAGGCATTTTCTCTACGCCGGGTACCAACCTGCATTTGTGATAATGTCCGTTGTATTTGTTTGCGTTATAGCAGACGGCAGTATTATAGACATCTATAAAATTATTCGGACCGAACGGCTGTGCGGTTTCAGTGGCCGCATAATTATAATATTCAAAAGTAGATAGGCCAAGTATGAAATTCAATTTCGGATATTGAGAAAATAGACTATCCAATAACAGAAAACCATTGTAAGAAGAGTTTCCAAGAGGATATGAATTGGCTTTCATATTTTGTATGGAAACGCTGTGCGGAATACTTGATTCCGGACACACCACCAAACGAGTATTTTCGTTAATAAGGGGCGTGCTCACGCGGAGAATGCGTTCCATTTGTTGTGTGTTGGTCAGCTCATATTCCTCGGTCCAAGGGTCCGTGTTCGGTTGTACGACCACAACGTCAACAGCTTGCGTCTGATCTATAGTACGTTCGTTGTGCTTGAATAAAATGGCAGAAATGATTGCCGGAACAAGTAAAACAGACAGAAAGGCAAAGGCATGCTTCCAGGCTCGTTGCCCTGTCCTACGTTGATAATGAAGAAGATAATAAAAGATAAAGTTAAGGATGAATATCCATAAGGTCCCTCCGAAGGCGCCGGTTATCGAGTACCATTGCACCCAGTGCGGGCAAGTGGCGAACACATTTCCCAAATTCAACCATGGCCAGGTGAGGTCCCAATTCAAATGCAGATATTCGAAAGACATCCACAAGGAAATGAGCAATATAGGATGCGCCCATTCTTGTTTGATGTAGCTTCGGCAGCATTGCCAAAAACCGAACACCCAGGCTTGCAATAGCGAATTGGCCACAATCGCACCAATGGCTCCTTCCAACGTGCAGTATCCTATCCAATAAGTTGTAATAAGATTCCATACAAGAAATCCCGGCCAACTGAGTAACCATCCTTTGAGGAATGGATGTTTTTTTTGTCCTTCCAAAATGGAGGAACTGATAAGCAGTAGCGGAATCCACGCAAAAAAGATGAGAAATGGTAGTCCGTGTGGATACCACGAAAAGGCGAGGAGTAATCCGCTGACAATACTGAGGGCAAGAGCCCTATACCATTTCATAATTATTGCTTACTGTTCTGAGCTTTAAACTTATCAATACCCTCTCTTAAGAATTTGATGTATTTGTCTTTGTCTCGTTCGTAGTAAGTTGGGCCGGAAAGAACATTTCCGTCAGGATCCACGATGAAATAGCATGGCTGGGAGTTTTCGTGATATTTGGTTTGCTCGATGTAACGGTTTTTAGCTCCCAACATGGTGATAGGGTCGCCGTCGGCATCTTTGAGTTTTCCGCTTTCTTCTTCTGGCAATGGAATGACTTTGTCATCGGCATAGATGGTGCAGACGACAACCTCTTCGGCAAAAATGCGACGAACTTCAGGGTCTATCCAAACGGCATTTTCTACATTTCGGCAGTTGGTGCAGCCGTGACCGGTGAAATCCAAAAATACGGGTTTCCCTTCTTTTTTGGCAACGCGCAATGCTTGGTCGTAGTCGAAATAGCCCTTGATGCCGAACGGGATTTCCAACTTGTCGCCGTAAAGCGGTTCTTCCGTCCATTGGTAGGTGGTTGCATTTCCGCCACCGCCGTTGCCACTTTCGGTACGTACAATCGTAGAAATATCAAAATCCTGAGTAGTCATCGGCGGCAGCCATCCGGAAATGGCTTTCAAAGGAGCACCGAACATACCGGGGACCATATATACGACAAAAGCGAATACGAGGACGGAAAGGGTGAATCGGAAAGCGCTTCTTTGAACAGGATATTCATCGTCAAGCGGGAATCTGATTTTACCCATAAGATATAATCCCAATAAGGAGAAAAGAACAATCCAAATAGCCAAATAGACTTCGCGGTCAAGGATGCCCCAATGATAGGTTTGGTCAGGAACATTGATAAATTTCAATGCGAAGGCCAATTCGATGAAGGCCAGGACTACTTTCAAAGTGTTCATCCAACTGCCTGATTTCGGCAATTTGTTGAGTACTCCGGGGAACATGGCGAAGAAAGTGAATGGTACAGCGATACCCAAAGAGAAACCGAGCATTCCGATGACCGGTTTCAGGAAGGAACCGCCTGCTGCGCCTAACGCCACGGCGCCGGCAATGGGCAATGTACAAGAGAAAGAAACTAACACAAGTGTCAGTGCCATGAAGAATATGCCGATCAAACCGCCGGAACGTTGTCTCTTGGCAGAGCCGTTTACCCAGGAAGAAGGTAGGGTGATTTCAAAATATCCTAACATGGAAAAGGCGAAAATTAGGAAAATCACCGCAAATAAGAGGTTAGGAATCCAGTGCGTACTCAAAACATTTCCCAAGGAGGCACCGAAGATTAGGGATAATACCAAACCGAAAATGACAAAAATCTGGACTATGAACAATCCATAAATCAAGGCATTATGTCTTCCTTTGTGTTTGTCTTTGGAGAAAAACGATACCGTCATCGGTATCATTGGGAATACGCAGGGCATCAGCAATCCGGCCAAACCGCCCAATACAGCTACGAAAAAGTACCGTAATAACGATTCTTCCTCTTCGTTCAAACCATCTTTCTTTTTAAGTTGTTCCTCTTTGGTAGGAACGGCTCCTTTTATTTCCGCTTTGGGCGCCTCTTGTTTGACCGCCTCTTGGGATTCAACTTTCTCTTCTTCCGGCTCTTGAGCAACTGTTTTGTTGTCTTTCTTAACTTTGTCGAATCCTTTGATGTTGATGGATACTTTTTCAAAAACCGGAGAACAACGTCCGTCGATGCAGGCTTGCCCTTCCAAATTGCCTTTAATAGTAAAAGGTTGGTTGTCTAAAATCTGCACTCGTTGCTTGAAAGTGACATCTTTGGTGAAATATTTCGAAAGTCCGAATATCTCGTCGTTTTCTTCGGTCGGTTTCGGCTCCGTTAATTTTCCTATTTTTTTGTACTTCGCATCTTTGTTAAAGGTAACAACAAGCGGCATCTCAACGCCGTTGTTGTGCGACTGGGCATACAAATGCCAACCTTGCTGAATGGTCGCGTGGAGTTGTAATTCGGCAACGGAATCGTTGACTTTAACAGCCTTATAAGTCCATTTGACAGGGGAGTCCTGTGCGGAAAGGGTAAAGGTACTTGCGAATAAGGCAATGCATAAAAAGAAAAAGAGTTTGGCGTTTTTCATATTAAGATACTTTATTATATTCTAAACCAAAAACAGGCCGCAAACATACAAAAAAAAGTTTTTTGCTTTGAACTCTTTTAACCCTTTAATTTTGGAATTTCAATTGGTCGTCATAAGGGTGATTTGTATTCTTTTCTCTGTTGTATTTATTGGGCACTGAAAACTTTTTCGTAATTTTGCGCCCTCCTATTTTCGTTGTAAAATTTTTCATCTTAATGCGAACCAATACGAAAAATCTTCCGTCTATTACCGCCAAAATGAAAATGGCGGATGTGCTGACAACGTACAATAATCTTATCGGTCTTCTGCCCCGTTTGGGCATCCAATTGGGCTTTGGTGAAAAAAGTGTTGCCCAAGTATGTTCCGATAACCAGGTCTCGTTGCCGTTGTTTCTGTTAATCAGTAATGTATATACGCAGAAAGAGTATATACCCGGAGAAGATGCGCTCAAACAGTGCCCGATTGGTGATGTTGTTCGCTATCTGACGGATTCCCATAAGGATTATCTGCAATATAAGTTTCCCCATATAGAGCAGCATCTTATGGATGTCGTGGCCGATTGGAACGAGAAATATAAAACGTTAATCACCAATTTTTTTTCGGATTATAAACAAGAGGTTGTGGCTCATTTCCAGTATGAGGAAGTTGAGGTGTTTCCCTATATCGAAAATTTGATTTCACATAAAATATCGCAACAAAACACCTTGAAACGAGGTGTTTTCGATCGACAACATACTAATATAGAAGATAAATTGCACGATTTTACCAATTTGCTTATCAAATACATTCCCGCAGACGTTGCGCAGCGTGCCCGCGTGGATATGTTGGAAGATACCTGCATGCTGTCGGATGATATTGAAAAACATACTTTAATTGAGGAAAAAATTCTAATTCCGTATATAATTGCTTTGGAAAATGATGAAAACGTATAGAATAGTCATTG
>JAZUEE010000149.1:0-9435 GCA_045639985.1 Bacteroidales bacterium | reverse complement strand
CTGACAAATCTTCCTTATAGCGCAAATTTTGACGATGTTGAAAATGCTTCATCCTGGGGTGGCGAAGAAAATAATTTGCCGAATTGCTGGAATTATTTGAATGCCGGCATGGGTGTATATCCTGTTGTCATCAATTATCCGAGTGCTTCTGCTTCAGGTACGAACTGTGTGGCTTTTGAAACATATTATAGCGGTGACCAATATGCCATTCTTCCTGAACTGGATGCGCAAATTCCTGTTAATATGGTATCCCTTATGTTCGATGCTAAAGCTTCTTACGAAAATTTCCAATTGGTTGTAGGCGTGATGTCTGATCCTACATTGGCCAGCACGTTTGTTCCGGTAGATACGATTTCAACGAATAGCACTACGTATAATACGTATGAAGTGAACCTATCTTCTTACGAAGGAGAAGGCCAATATATCGCTATCGCCGCCTTTGATTCTGAAATGGGTAATGAAGGATATGTTGATAATGTAAGTTTGAACTATGCTTCTGATTGCGCTCGTCCGATGAGCTTGCAAGCCAACTATGTTTCTACTTCTGAAATTGAATTGAATTGGACGTCGTCCGATTCCGAGCAATCTGTTTGGAATGTGGAATATGGTCCTCGTGGTTTTATGGTAGGTACGGGTGTTGGAACAACGATTCCTGTTTATGGCGAACCCACGACCACTATTTATGACTTGGAAGACGGAATTTATGATGTTTATGTACAAGGCGACTGCGGCTCTGATGGTCAAAGTCCTTGGTTCGGACCGGTAGCTGTATGCCCGAATGGATATAATATGGCTCAGGGAGAAGTTGAAACGATTACAACCTGTTCAACTTATATTTTCGATAATGGCGGTGTGGCAGGTAATTATGCCAACAATTCCAATGATGTTTTAGTGGTGAATCCTGACCAAACGGGCAATGTAGTAAGAATTACCGGTAATTATTTCTTAGATAATTATGGCGACGTTTTATCCATTTATGATGGTGCCAGCGTGGACGGAGAATTGCTTTGGACTAATACGGATAATTATTCCTATTCAGGTACAATAGATGTGCGTTCTACGGTTGGTCCATTGACAATCAAATTTGTTTCAAATGCGAATAATTCTTATGAAGGATACGAATTATTGGTAAGTTGTGAAAGTGCGGTTAGCTGTGTACGTCCTGCCAACCTTGCTGTTAGTAGTGTTACAACAACTTCCGTTGGCTTGGAATGGGTTGCCTACGGACAAGAGTCCCAATGGGTTGTTGAATATGGTCCTCAAGGATTCGTTCCCGGAAATGGTACGATGGTCGTAGCCAACACAAATCCTTATACTGTTCAAAATTTGACCGTTAATACAGCTTACGATTTCTATGTTCGTGCATTGTGCTCCGCAGCTGATACAAGCGACTATAGCTATGCGGTATCCGTTTCAACTCCGCAAAATGTGGCACAAACACCATATTTCAGTGACTTCAGCAATGCACAGGAAAATGCTATGTGGACGTTGGTTAATGGCAATCAAACGAACAAGTGGTATATTGGCCAACCGACAGGCAATACCGACAATGTCCTGTTTGTTTCCAATAACGGTACAAGTGCGGAATATTCTTTCGATGCCTCCTCTACGGTTTGGGCTTATCGTGATATTCAGTTTACGCAGGATATGGCTGAATTTGAATTTAGCTTTAATTGGAAAGCACAAGGCGAAAGCAGTTTGGGCATCGTTCCTTACGATTATATGAGAGTGTATATTGGAAATCCTCAAGAAGTAATTGCCGGCGATTTGACAAACTCTGAAGCTGGCTTGTTGGCCTTGAGTGAGAAATTGAATAGAAGCACTTCCTGGCAGACATTCACAACCATCTTGGATGGCAGCTTGTATGCCGGTCAGACAAAACGAATCTATTTCGTTTGGAAAAACGATGATCGTGATGGTGAAAACCCCAGCGCTATGATTGATTCCGTGTCTATTCGTGAAATTTCCTGTAGCACTCCAACCGCTCTTGCTTTGAATACGGTTACAGAAAACAGTGCCGTAGTTTCCTTCGTGGCTGCAGCTACCAGCACCAATTGGCAGTATGTACTCAGCACTTCTCCTGTAAATCCGGACGGTGTAACTCCAGTGGATATTAATAGTGCAACAATTACGTTGTCAAACCTTACACCTGAAACCACCTATTATCTCTATGTGAGAACAGATTGTTCCAATAACAATTATTCCGATTGGACATCTGCTCTGACGTTCACTACGGAAGCAACTGCTCCGATTGAAGAATGCCTTGCTCCATCCAACCTTACCGTTTCCGAAATCACCCAAACAAGCGCTATGTTGTTATGGACAAATGGTGGTGATGAGGAGATGTGGAATGTTCAATACAAACTCGCTTCCGCAGAAGATTGGAGTAACAGTATTAATGTTAATACAACTTCCTATGCACTTGGTAACCTTGTAGAAAATAAGGAATATCAAGTACGTGTACAAGCTGTATGTGATGAAAACAACACGTCGGATTGGACGAATGCTGTTACCTTTACCACTCAACCGGACGGTGTACTCAATTATGAATTGGATGCCCAAATCAGTGTGTTCCCGAACCCAACGAATGGACAATTTACAATTAACAATGCACAATGTATAATGAACAGTGTTGACGTTTATGACGTTTACGGCAAACTCATCAGCACGACGAAGGTGGAAGATACTCATGTTACATTGGACATTAATGAATATGCTGACAGCATGTATTTTGTCCGCATCGTAACTGAAGACGGCGTGGTGACGAAACGCATCGTGAAGAAATAAGGTACAATTTACAATTGACAGTTAAGGGGCTGTTCTCGAATGCGGGAACAGCCCCTTTTAGTTTATTCACTACGTTCATATTCTCCTTGCAGCGAAGGGGGGGTTCAAGTTTCAGGTTTCAGGTTTCAGGTTTCAAGTTTCAGGTTTCAGGTTTCAAGTTTCAGGTTTCAGGTTTCAAGTTTCAGGTTTCAGGTTTCAAGTTTCAGGTTTCAGGTTTCAAGTTTCAGGTTTCAGGTTTCAAGTTTCAAAGTTACGTCATCTTATTATCGCATTATCACATTATCACATTACCGCATTATTCTTTCAGTTTGGAATCAATGATAATGGTGACGGGGCCGTCATTGAGGAGTCGCACTTGCATATTGGCGCCAAACACGCCTTTGAGTACGGATTTGCCGCATTCGATGGAGAGCAGTTCGGAGTATTTTTCGTACAGAGGGATGGCGAGGTCGTGCCCCGCAGCACGGATATAGGATGGCCTATTCCCCTTCCGCGTGGAAGCCGTGAGGGTGAATTGCGAAACTGCTAATAGTTCGCCGGACACATCTTTTACAGAAAGGTTCATCACTCCGCCAGGGTCGTCAAAAATGCGCATGTTGGCGGTTTTGGCGGCTAACCACGCGGCATCCTGTTCGGTGTCGCCGTGCTCAACACCTACCAATATTAGCAAGCCTTTACCTATTTGGGAAATGATTTCTCCATCAATGCTGACGGATGCCTCTGTAACGCGCTGTATGACTAATCTCATAGCTTTTTGGGGTTTGATTGTTTGTATGAAAATCGGCCGCGAACGTACACAAAAAAACAAAAACGATAGGATTTTATCAAAATAATTCTATTTTTGCGGCTGGATTTAGGTTCCCTGTGATCAAAAGGGAATCCTGTGTAAATCAGGAGCTATTCCCGTAGCTGTGAAGTTCTTACAGAGACACCGAAATATAACCACTGACTTTTTGTCGGGAAGGATTCGGATACGTCGAACCAGCCAGAAGACCTGCCTATATCCAAAACGTAGCTTTCGGGATAAAAGCATACTTGTCCAAATGGATTTATGTGAAAACCTGTAAGTTGCTTTTTAAAAACAATTTAAAAAACAACCTGCCTATGATTGAAGACATTTACATTATTAAACGTAATGGAAAACGCGAGCCGTTTTCTATGGATAAAATCAAAAACGCCATTGCAAAGGCCTTCATTTCCGTTGGAGGTTTTGCCTCCCAGGATGCTATGACGAACATCCTTAGCCGTCTCAACATCTATGACGGAATTGCTGTGGAAGATATCCAGAACCAGGTGGAGAAATCTCTAATGGCTGAACGATACTATGAAGTGGCTAAGGCATACATCCTTTATCGCCAAAAGCATTACGAGGATCGTGAGGTAAAGGATAAGATGGATTTCCTCATCAACTATTGCAACGCCCGCAATGCCGCAACAGGAAGCAAGTACGACGCCAACGCCAACGTGGAGCGCAAGAATATCGCCACCCTTATCGGCGAATTACCCAAGTCCAGTTTTATCCGCCTCAATCGCCGTATGCTCTGCGACCGCATTAAGGATGTGTATGGCAAAGAATTGGCAGACAAATATCAGTATTACCTTAATCATCATTTTATCTACAAAAATGATGAAACCAGTATCGCCAATTATTGTGCCAGCATAACCATGTACCCATGGCTGCTCAGTGGGACCAATAGCATCGGAGGAAATTCTTCCCGCCCCACAAATCTGAAATCCTTTTGCGGCGGCTTTCTCAACATGGTGTTCATGGTCTCCAGTATGCTCAGCGGCGCTTGTGCTACGCCGGAGTTCCTGATGTATATGAACTACTTCATCGGACTGGAATATGGCCCCGATTATTATCAGCATGTCGATAAGGTAGTGGATTTGTCCCTCAAACAGCGCACTTTAGACAAAGTGATTACCGACTGTTTTGAGCAGGTAGTTTATACTATTAATCAGCCATCTGGCGCCCGCAATTTCCAATCCGTGTTCTGGAATATCGCTTACTACGACAAATACTATTTCCAGAGTTTGTTCGGCAATTTCCGCTTCCCGGATGGCAGCCAACCCGACTGGGATTCGCTCAACTGGTTGCAGAAACGCTTTATGCGCTGGTTCAATCAGGAACGTACCCGCGCCGTCCTCACCTTTCCAGTAGAAACCATGGCGCTGCTGTCTAAGGACGGCGACGTGTTGGACCAGGAGTATGCCGACTTTACTGCTGAAATGTACGCTGCCGGACACTCTTTCTTTACGTACCTTAGCGACAATGCCGATTCACTGAGCAGCTGCTGCCGCCTGCGTAACGAAATTCAAGACAACGGCTTCAGCTATACCCTTGGCGCCGGCGGTGTTTCCACGGGTTCTAAAAGTGTGCTCACCATCAATCTCAACCGCTGCATCCAATACGCCACTAAGAACAACATCCCCTATATGCAGTTCTTGGAAGAGATGGTGGATTTGACGCACAAAGTACAGATTTGCTATAACGAAAACCTCAAATATCTGCTCGAAAAAGGTATGCTCCCGCTGTTCGATGCCGGCTATATCGCAATGTCCAGACAGTATCTGACCATCGGTATCAACGGCTTGGTGGAGGCCGCCGAATATTTGAACATTCCTATTAACGATAATCTTCAATACCAAGGTTTTGTAGAAGAGATTCTCGGCCTGATAGAGTTGTATAACAAACGATATAGAAGCAAAGACTTGCTCTTCAACTGCGAAATGATTCCTGCTGAAAATGTGGGGGTCAAACATGCCAAATGGGATCGTGAAGATGGTTATCAGGTGCCGCGCGACTGTTACAACAGCTATTTCTATGTGGTGGAAGACCCGACAGTCAACGTGTTGGACAAATTCCGTTTGCACGGCCGCAAATATATCACGCACCTCACGGGTGGTTCCGCGCTGCATTTGAATTTAGAAGAACATCTTAGCCAAAAACAATATCGCCAATTGTTGCGCGTGGCTGCTGTGGAAGGCTGTAACTACTTCACATTCAATATCCCCAATACGGTTTGTAATGAATGTGGACATATCGACAAGCGTTATCTCAAAGAGTGTCCGCATTGCCATAGCAAAGACGTGGATTACTTGACGCGCGTGATTGGCTATATGAAGCGAGTGAGCAGCTTTTCTGAGGCGCGTCAAGAAGAAGAACATCGTCGTTATTACGCCAACGCCACCAATGAAGTATTATAATTACGACATTGTCTTTCAGGAAGTTCCCGATGAAGTCTCTTTAGCCATCAATATCACGGGCTGCCCGAATCACTGTGAGGGCTGTCATAGCCCGCATTTATGGGAAGATACTGGCCGATTGCTGGATGAAGATGTCTTGGATCGCATAATTGGACGCTACGGGAACCTTATCACGTGCGTGTGCCTGATGGGAGGCGATGCCGAACCCGAAGAGGTGGTGCGGCTGTTACGACGCGTGCGCACGCATACGAACCTCAAAACCGCTTGGTATTCCGGTCGCGATAAATTGCCCGATTTTGTGAATATGATGCACTGCAATATGGTAGAGACGGTGCAGTGCACCGTCTCTACAGGTGTGCCAATGTTATCTTTGCAGGATATTTTCAATTACATCAAATTGGGTCCCTATATTCCCGAAAAAGGTGGATTGAAATCCAAAACCACTAATCAGAGAATCTATCGCATTGAGGGAAATGAGATGATAGACATCACGGAACGGATGCAAACGCTATAGCGACGGCGTGTATGCCGTCCCAAAATCTTCCCTAAACACTGAGGTGTTCTTGCTAAAAGTGGGCGAAATCGATAAAAAAATCATTGATTTCGCCCAGTTTAAAAGTTGGTTGGATGCGTTTTCCGCATTAAGAAAATTATTAGCCCAAAAAATTGAAAAGAGTGCAATCCTTTGTATCTTGTTCATCGATGAATTGCCTTGCTTGGATACGCTACGTTCAGGATTTATCAAAGCCTTAGGGTATTTTTGGAATAGTTGGGCTTCCAAGCAAGATAAAATCAAGCTCATTGTTTGCGGTTCGGCCACATCCTGGATGATTGACAACATTATTAATGCCAAAGGCTCTTTGCACAATAGAATCACTTGCGAAATCAAATATGGTGATTCTTCATATTTCATTACTAAGGAAGAAGATGAAAAAATGTGTAATAGACTGGCGAAGTTCAAAATGCAGACGGGAACCCGTTGTGCATTATGGCCGACCTTTATCACCACATTCGGACTTGCCGACAATATGTACGCCAAAACAATTCCTGCACAGGCCGTTTTGGACGATTTGTTTGATGATTAGTAGAGACGGTGCACTGCACCGTCTCTACGCGAGCGTTTTTTATTGTCTATAAACAACAAAAATGTATTTTTGCAGAGCGAAAAAATTTGAAAATATGAATGTTATTTCACGAAAATATTATGCTGAGAAAATAGATGCCTGGTTGGGGAAAGAGCAAGTTATCGTATTGGTAGGGCAGCGAAGAATTGGGAAAAGCTATATCTTAAAAGATTTTATTTTGCGGCATCAAAAGGATTCTGATGCCAATATTATTTTTATAGATAAAGAAAAACGCGAATTTGATGAAATACAGGATTATCGTCAGCTGAATGATTATCTTGCTCAACGTATGGTCGCTAACAAGCACAACTATATCTTAATAGACGAGATACAGGATATTAGCGATTGGGAACGTTCGATTCGAAGTTATCGTTCAGAACCAAATACGGATATTATTATTACGGGTAGTAATGCGAAAATGCTTTCTTCAGATTTGAGTACATTGTTGGCCGGTCGATATCAAGAGATTAAGGTTCATGGGCTTAGTTACAATGAGTTTTTGGAATTTCATCAATTGGATGATAGCGATGAAGCTTTACAAAAATATCTGTTTTATGGGGGATTGCCGGGATTGCGTATTGTCGGGATTGAAAATACGGAGAATATTGCAGAATATTTACAAAGTGTATTGAATACAATTATCTTAAAGGATGTTATTGAGCGTCATAGCATCCGAAACGTCACTTTTTTCAACAATTTATTGCATTTTATTGCGGATAATATAGGAAAACCCTTTTCGGCAAACAATATTAGCAAAGCGATGAAATCGCAGAATCATGATTTTTCCACCAATGTCGTGTTGGCCTATTCATCCTATTTGTCCGAAGCCTATTTACTGCATCAAGTATCTCGTTATGATATCCACGGAAAGAAAATATTTGAATCGAATGGCAAATTCTATTTTGAAGATGTTGGGATACGAAATATCTTAAATGGTGGAAATCATAGTGATGATATAGAAAAGATCATTGAAAATGTTGTTTTTCAAGAATTATTACGATTGGGGTATGATGTCAAAGTGGGTAGCTTACGAGCAGGGGAAATTGATTTTGTCTGTACAAAGATGTCGCAGCGGATATATGTTCAAGTCGCCTATATAATTGCTTCTGAAGAAACGAATCAAAGAGAGTTCGGGCAGTTGGCGAAAATAGCGGACAATTATCCCAAATACGTCATTTCTATGACACCCTTAGTAGAACAATCCAACTATAATGGTATTACGCATATAGGGTTGCGCAAGTTTCTTAAAAATGGATTATCGTAGAGATGGTGCGAAGTGATGCGAAATTCTGCCCCTTTCAGAATCGCGCGTGTGTCGCGTTCCTGCGCGAAAAGCAGGAAAGGAAAAAACAGGGTGATTGATAATTATTTTCCATTCCACCTCGGGAAGAGAATCCTTAAACTCTAAAGTTAGTTTATATGAGGCTTCACCAATAATTTCCATATTTTTTACGACAGCGAAATAGGTTCGTTTATCTTGAACGAATTGTTCAAAGGTGAAATCCTTTACAAACTCCGTGGCATAATCAAACAGCTTTGATAATGTCTTCTAAAAGGTTTTTATCTATAGCAGGCTCTCTCATAAATAAGTATTCTATCATGTTCAACAGATGCCGTTGCGTATGGCTTAAGAGCCTCTTCTTGTACTAAATCGACTTTTCGTCCTAACAATTCTGATAATTCAGTGTACATAGATGCATATTTGAAAAGTCCAACATGAGCATTTTCATCAAAGGATACAAGAATATCTATATCACTTTCAGAAGATTCTTCTCCACAAGAATAAGATCCAAACAACCAAGCTTTGACAACAGGTTGGTCTTAAAATGATTTTGAATTTTTTCTATAAAATCTTGTGCCATAACACCATTGTTTATTATCAAAGTTATCAGTTCAAAAAGATGAGCGCAAATATAAACAAAATATCCTTACTGCTTTTTCTCTACAGAGTATCCGAATTTGCCGAGAATCTTACCCAAGTCGTAATAGTGGCCGTGGGAATAGCTTACGAGGTTGGCGCGTTGCAGCTCGAGGGCGTCGGTTTTGAAGTTGAAGAGGTTCTCCTTAACGTGAACGGCCACGATTTCGGCGATGAACATGTCGTGTGAGCCTAAGGGGATAATCTGTTTCACCTTGCACTCGAGGTTCACGGGGGCTTCGTCAATCATCGGGGCTTTGACTTGCGTACCGCGCACAGGCGTGAGGCCGGTCTCGAAGAACTTGTTGAACTTCTTGCCCGATTTCACACCGCACCAGTCGGCAATGGGCGCTATATCGTGGTTCACCAAGTTGATGACGAACTCGCCGCTCTCCTTGA
>JAZUEE010000148.1:0-5156 GCA_045639985.1 Bacteroidales bacterium | reverse complement strand
TTGGCGTTCAACGACTTTATTCAGAACGACGCCCGGGTTCGCAATCTGCTGTTGCCTTTCCGAGACGGGATTATGATGATTGAAAAACTATAAACTATGCGCATCGATATTCTCACGCTTTTCCCCGACATGTTCACCGGTGTTTTCGGCAATTCCATACTGAAGCGCGCGGTTGACAAGGGATTTTTAGAGCTACACACACACGACATTCGTGCCTACACCACGGACAAGCACCACAAAGCCGACGATTATCCCTTTGGCGGTGAGGCCGGCATGGTGATGATGATAGAACCGATAGCACGCTGCATCGAGCATTTGCAAAGTGAGCGCCCCTACGACGGCATTTACCTCATGGCACCCGACGGCCAGACCTTCAATCAAGGCAAGGCCAATGAAATGTCCATGCTCAACAACATCATCCTGCTTTGCGGGCACTATAAAGGAGTCGATGAGCGCGTGCGGGAGCTATACGTCACCGAAGACATCAGCATTGGCGACTACGTGCTGTCCGGCGGTGAGCTGGCCGCCATGGTCATCACCGATGCCCTCGCACGAATCATACCCGGCGTCATCAGCGACGGGACCTCCGCACTTTCCGACTCCTTTCAAGACGGGCTGCTTTCCGCTCCCGTATATACTCGTCCTGCCGACTTCCGCGGACATCGCGTCCCCGATGTGCTGCTCTCCGGCAACGAAAAGCTCATCAACGAATGGAAATTGGAGCAGCAACTCCAACGCACCCGCGAGCGCCGCCCCGACCTTCTGAACAACGAATAACCACGATCATGCCTACGGATTCCTCCTCATACCGACTGTTTGAAAGACTCTGCGACGATGTACGGTTCGCTTCCCGCTCCTACCGCCGCAAGCTGGCCCTTTCCGACCGTGAGGCCGCCGTACGGCTCTGCTACCAGCATACCTGCAAAAAGAAACTCAACCTCGACCATCCGACGACACTGCCCGAAATCATCCAATGGTTAAAGCTCTACAGCGACACTTCGCAATGGTCAGAATTAGCCGACAAACTCGCTGTGCGCGACTATGTGTCCTCCTGCGGCTTTGAAAAGCATCTCAACAAACTGTATGCCGTTTGGGACAAGCCCGAAGACATTTCCTTGGAAGACCTTCCTAACGACTTCGTTCTCAAGCTCAACAATGGCTGTCACAGTGTTTTACCAGTTAAAGACAAAAGTCGGATAGACAAAGGGGCCATCGTCCAACAATTTCAAAAATGGATGCGGCATCCCTTCGGCCTGGAATCCGCAGAATTTCACTACCAACATATTCCGGCCAAAATCTTTGCTGAAAAATATCTGCATCAAGAACCCAGTTTGACAGACTATAAAATATACTGTATTGGCGGACAGGCGCAAGCGATTTTACACTGCCAAGACCGAGTTGGCGCAAAGGCCGTCAAAACGCTTTTGAACACACAATGGCAAGTCGTTCCGGAATACAACACCCGAGTTATTCCGTATGCAGAAGTACCTCCAAAACCGACATCCTTATCGGAAATGATAGAAGCTGCGGAAGCATTGTCCAAACCCTTCCCGTTTGTGCGCATAGACTATTACGAAATAGACGGCAGCCCTGTTTTCGGCGAGATGACCTTTACGCCGGCAGGTGGATACAAGCCCTACGGCACGCCCTATTTTCATCAAAAGATGGGAGAAAAAATCCTGAACCTATTTGACCATGAATAAAATTCGAGAACTATTCTGCAACGATTGGCATTTCAACGTCTTCTACGGACTGTTGTTGCTCGCGATGGTCACCTTGCCCATCACGAACTTTCTCATGCTGCCCATCGCGTTGCTAATGCTCATCAACTGGATATCCGAGTGGAACTGGACGGAGAAATGGCACAATTTGCGCAGCTGGCAAGCCCTTCCCGCGCTCATCTGCTTTTCGCTCGTATTTCTATCCCTCATCCCGGGATTGGTAATTTCCTGCAACAAAGACGAGGCGTTGGCCGCTTTTGACTGCTCCACCTGGTTGGCCGTCGCACCCCTTGTTCTTTTAACAACGAAACCTGACAAGATGACCATGAAACGCCTTCGCGTCCTTCTCGGAATATTCGTCCTAAGCACCCTAATCCATATCTTCATCATATTATCTGTCGCCTTTTACAAATTCCTGACAACCGGCAAAACACTCTATTTCTACTACTCTCCCCTCTCCATTCTCAAGCACCCGTCCTACGTAGCCATGTACTGCACCTTTTCCTTCTTCATATTGTTGGAATGGCTCCGTTCGCGTTTCAGGCAGATATCCTTTTCATCGCAAATTATTCTCATGGCCATGATGGCGTTTTTATTGACAGCCATCATACTCCTTCAATCCAAGGCAGGATTACTATCGTTGATAACACTTGTTTTCTTTTGGATAATTTACCGATTCTGCATTTTGCAGCGAAAAACGGCTGTCGGAATCATACTCTCCATCGTTGTCCTCGCCACCGTTGTACTTATTTTCCAATCCGGCTGGATAAAGAAGAACCGCATTCAGGAAAGCATCGAACAAATACAGCAACGTAAAAGCAATCCATACGGCACCAATAGTAGCGAAATGCGCCTAACACTTTGGAAATGCTCGTGGGAAGTGGCCATGGAGAACATGCCGTGGGGCGTTGGCACAGGCGATGCCACAGAAGAATTGAATCTTCATGCCTTGAAAATGAACTACACAAACCTCATCGGGCGCCACTACAATGCACATTGCCAATATTTACAAACCCTCATGGAAACCGGAATCCTTGGATTGCTTTGCCTATTGGCTTTCTGCTTTTATTCGTTGGCTTACAGCATTCGGCATAAGAACTTCCTATATTTTTCTTTTGCCATCATGATTATCATCAATATTGCTGTCGAATGCATGTTCAAAGTACGTTCCGGCACCAATTTCATTGCCTTGGCTAACATTCTCCTCTTTATCTATTGTTCTAAAGCGAAATCCGACCATAAAATTTGCGAAAAAGCGACAGATTCTTCCTCGTTTTAAAATTCATTTTATAGCTGCAACGGATTTTTTAATCGTAGCAAAGCCCTTCTTCACCTTGAATATTAGAGAAATTGAAAAATATTATTTTTTTTACTAACAGCAAGTTGTGGAATTAGAAAAAAAATGTACTTTTGCAGCCCTCAAAAAAAAATAGATTATTAATCATTAAAAACGATAGAGAAAATGTCAAGAGTTTGTCAAATCACAGGTAAGAAAGCCATTGTTGGTAACAATGTTTCCCACGCCAACAACAAAACAAAAAGAAAATTCAATCCGAATTTACATACAAAGAAATTCTACGTTCCGGAATTAGACGAATGGATTTATCTTAAAGTTTCCGCTCACGGAATGCGTATCATCAACAAAAAAGGCATCTACAATGCTCTTGTTGACGCTTCTGAACAAGGCGTTCTTTAATATTTTGAATAAAACAAAGATAATAAATTCATCAATATGAAAAAAGCTGCTGTAGCTATCAAGCCATACAGCAGTTTTTTTTTCAATAAGACAACAACGACGTAAAGTTGTGATTCATACGTTTTTCAAAAAAAACAGATATGCACACAATAATTCGCGCTTTTTCACGTATAACAATCCGTTTTTGTAAAATATCTTGAGAAAAATACGCCTTATCATATTGGTTCTACTTTGCTTGCTTGTCCACATCAGTTTTGGGCAAAAGGCCATTGTAAAGGGAACTTTAGTTGATGAGGAAGGCGCGCCAATCGAAAATGCGGTCATTCAAGTTCTCGATTACAACATACAAACCATTTCAAACGATTACGGGCAATTCGTCCTCAACGTGCCCGAAAACGCCAATCTGCGTATCTTTTTTCAACAAATCAGCCATAAAGACACCATTCTCACGTTCAAACTCAAGCCCAAAGAGACGAGAAACATCCACTTGGTAATGACCACCATCGGCAATCGATTAGAGCAAGTCAACATTCACAGCAAAACCGAGAACGGGTATATCCAGGTCAATCCGCGGCTCAGCTTTCAAATGCCGTCGCCCAACGGGGGCATGGAGTCCATCATCAAGATGCTGCCCGGGGCGTCATCTACCAACGAGCTGAGTTCACAGTACAACGTTCGCGGCGGCAACTACGATGAGAACCTGATATTTGTCAATGACATCCAGATATACCGTCCCTTTTTGATACGCAGTGCCCAACAAGAGGGCATGAGCTTCGTAAATACAGACTTAACCGGCAATGTCATCTTTTCCGCCGGCGGTTTTGAAGCCAAATACGGCGATAAAATGTCATCCGTATTGGACGTCCAATACAAAGAGCCGACCCAATACGGCGGGTCTATTTCCGCCAGCTTGCTCGGCGTTTCCGCGCATGCCGAAGGGCGTGTGGACAGTTGTTTTTCCTTCCTTGTCGGCGTACGATTCAAAGACAACGCCTTCCTTTTGAAAACAATGGACTCGCTGTCAGACTACAAGCCCCGCTTCTTCGATTCACAGATGCTCCTCCGATGGAACATCACCAAAAAATTCAGCATCAGCTTGTTAGGAAACTTTTCCATCAATAGTTTCCGATATATCCCCACCTATCACGTGCAACGCAGCGGGTCCGTGAGCAACGCCGAGCAATTAAAGGTGTTCTTTGATGGTCAGGAAGTGGACAAATACGAGAATTACCTTGGCGGGCTTACCTTTTCCTACAAGCCCAGCGACAAGTCTCTACTCAAACTCATTTTATCTTCCTACTATGCCAAAGAAAGCGAGACTTACGATATTCAGGGGCAATATTGGCTGAATGAGATACAACTCGGAGGAAATGGAGAGGCAGAGGTGGGAGATCTTCGCGGCTACGGCACCTATCTCGAGCATGCGCGTAACCACATCACCTCCATCGTTAGCGCAGCCAACCTCATGGGCGAGCATAAATTACCCTTTGCCAACACGTTGAGTTGGGGTGTCAAAGCGCAAAATGAAATCATATACGACAAAATCAGCGAATGGACGATGAAGTCGGAGGCCAAGCGGTCTTAGGAAGACAACTTAGTAATTCAACTCCTTGGCTCACAGAACGACATGGCTACGATCCGACTTACCTCATGGGCGAGCATAAATTACCCTTTGCCAACACGTTGAGTTGGGGTGTCAAAGCGCAAAATGAAATCATATACGACAAAATCAGCGAATG